>JBHELT010000014.1:0-14396 GCA_046262935.1 Actinomycetota bacterium
GGGATCGCTGACAGAATCGCTAAACGCCCTCGAGAGTGATCACGATTTCCTTCTCGAAGGCGGGGTATTCACCCGAGATGTTGTCGAGGCTTGGATCGATTACAAGCGCGTGAACGAGATCGATGCGATCAACCTTCGTCCACATCCATATGAGTTTTACTTGCATTACGACGTGTGAACATCACGCCATCACGGTTGAACAAAGGCCCCCTATGGGGGCCTTTGTTCATGGGCCTACGCGCAATTCGGAGATGAACTTGAAGTCGCCGCTCTTCACTCTTGCGAAGGCAAGTGTGTAGTAACGATCGGGCTTGACCCGAAGGGCGTAGAAGGCATAAATGGCGTTGCCCCCCATGGACATGGCGATCGCACCTGTGTCGGCCCTAAGCGCAGCCTGCAGACCGCTTTGGTTGTATTGCCCACAGAACTCGTTCAGATCGCCAGCACCTGGTGCAAGCCCTGGGTGCGCGAGTGAGAACATGGCGTTGCAGTCGCCGCTCCTGATCGCACCAACGATGGCGGCCGCCACTTGGTCGGTCTTGGCCTTTGGCGGAGCCTGCGTGCCAACACTGATCGACTGGCGATCGGCATCGACCGCGAATGCCTTGAACTTCGAGTCTTTGTCGAGCGCCAGCAACATGGTTCGCGTGGGCCGCTGTCCGGCAGCTGAATCGTATGAGTAATCGATGACAGCACCAGAACCGTATTCGGCGCTGCGCAGAACCTTCATCCCTTTCGTGAAGCCGAGGTAAGTTCTGCACTGTTGCTGTGCATCCTCGGGTTTCTGATCACGAAGGTAAGGGTGGATGAGCGCGGCCATCTTCACGCAGGTGTCATCGGCTGCAGCGGCTTCGATATTCGCGGCAGTAATTGCGATCCGTTGCTTGGCCTTAGGAAAGGGAGATTGGCTCGTTGGGGATGCCTGCGAAGTTGGGACGACGATAGTTGGCTCATCTTTGCCCGACGAACAGGCAGCGAACACGATACACACAAGGGCGATGGTCGCAGTCTTCATGAGTCTCATGCGGCTCGGTCGTCCGTTCCCAGCTTGGATGCTCGATACGTCTGCATGACAGCGCGCGCCTTTCCGTACAGCGCAAGAAGAACATAGCCGCCGGCGGATACTAGTAAGACGATGACGCCGGCGTTCATGCGTAGGGCCTGAAGCGATTCGTGATCGGCAATCTTCTATCACGACCGAACGCTTTGTTGGTGACCTTGATGCCAGGGGGTGCCTGCCGCCGCTTGTACTCGGCTGCATCGACCATTGCCGTTATCCGCCTCACGATGACCTCGTCGAACCCCATCGCCACCATCTCGGGAACCGATCGTTCATCTTCGATGTAAGCCTCTAGGATCGGATCGAGGATCTCGTAAGGCGGCAGGCTGTCGGTATCGAGTTGGCCCGGTCGCAGTTCCGCCGTTGGTGGACGTTCGATGATCGTAGGCGGGATCGCCGCCGACAAGCTGTTTCGATGATTGCATAGCGCGTAAACGAGGGTCTTTGGAACATCCTTCAGTACCGCGAACCCTCCCGACATATCGCCATAGAGCGTGGCGTACCCAACGGCCATCTCAGACTTATTCCCGGTTGATAGCACGATGCGCCCAAACTTATTCGAGATCGCCATCCATATCATCCCCCTGATCCTTGCTTGCAGATTCTCCTCGGCGACATTGGGGGCCGAATCTGCGAATACTGGGGTGAGGGCTTTCATCGCAGACTCGAATATCTCCGTGATGGGGATGATCTCCAGGGCGAATCCGAGGTTCGCTGCGAGAAGTTGTGCGTCTTCAACCGATCGGGTTGCGGTGTACTCGCTGGGGTTCGAGATCCCTATCACGTTATCGGCGCCGATCGCATCGACCGCGATCGCCGCGGTGAGCGCCGAATCTATCCCGCCCGATATACCGATGAGAGCGCCTTTGAACCCATTCTTTCCGAGGTAATCCCTAACACCAAGGACCAACGCCGAATAGACCTCCTCGGCCTCTGACATGATGGGGGTCATGCGGGGCTCGACGGCTGGCATAGACGAGGGGAGATCGGCCAAGGGGCCGAGATCGACCACAACCGCGGCGTTGGCGATACGCGTTCCGCCAGCCGATGCCGCGTCCGTTGCGTTGGGGGCTGTCCGGCGGAGTGGCGCGTTGGAGATGTTCAACTCGGTGACTAGGATCTCTTCGCAGAACTGACCCGCGCGACTCACCACTTGACCGTCGGCGTCGACGACGCATGATTGACCGTCGAAGACGAGTTCGTCTTGCCCGCCAACCATGTTCACATAGGCGAATGCCGCGCCGGTTTGGATCGAGCGTTTCTTCAGCAGGTCCTGTCGCTCGTCACCCTTGCCCCGATGATAAGGAGAGGCATTGATGTTAACGATGAGCCGAGCACCGGCTTCGACGCAGGACATATGGGGACCGTCCTCCCCCCAAAGGTCCTCACACACCGTTACGCCGAACAAGATGTCGCCCAGTTTGCACACGACGATCCTGCCGCCTCGGTGGAAATACCGTTGTTCGTCGAACACACCGTAATTAGGCAGCAGATGCTTGTGGTAGGTCGCGACAACCTTCCCCTGACCGATGACCGCTGCGGCATTGAAGAGTTGGTCGTCTACGCGGTCGACGAAACCCACGATAGCAACGATGTCGTGAACTGCCTCAGCGACACTCTTCAGAGCATGAAGGTTGGCTTCGACGAAAGAACGATTCAGCACCAAGTCCTCTGGCGGATAACCCATCAGGGCCAGTTCCGGCAAGGCAACCAGATGGGCGCCCGCCCGCTTGGCATCGGATATCACTCGCGAGATGGTCGCGGCGTTGGCCGTGAGATCGCCAAGGGTCGGATCCATCTGGCCAAGGGCGATTCGCAGAGTGCTCATCGCTCCAGACTAAACCCCCGGTAGAGTTAGACGTGCCCCCAGGATCTCAGTTATCTGACTGATATCAGTGGATCGAGTTGGTCAATATGGTCCAACCAGTTTGCGAGGTTGTGCGATAGTCGTAGTTGGAAGCACCGATAACTCCACCCTCGGCGTCGGCCTGTACGAATCCCCTGTAATCGTCGTCGACACTGGTGTTCCCAACGCCTCCGATCGCATGCACCGCGGCACCGGGCTGGCCTAGGTCTTTCCTGAGCAGGGATATGTTCTCGGATGTATAGCGATGTGCATCGCGATATCCGGACTCCGGTTTACGATTCGTCCAGTAATCCATGGGCATCCATACGTCATAGATCGTGTTGATCGAGCCCCAGGGAAACCCTGGCCAGAAATTTGGGTTGATCACGTCGGTTACAACCGGAGGCATGACTATGGCACCCAAGGCCTCGGTCCCCGACGCGCCGCGCAGTTGACGTGAAAGATCAACCAGCCGGGCGCTTCGATCGTTCGCGTCGGGGACCGAGTTGCGCCACTCGATGTCCACTGCGATACCGTCGAAACGATCGCTTCCCGCCCGGAACGCACGGATAGCTTGAAGATGCTTCAGGTCCCTGCCTACATCTGCGAACTTTGGCAGGTACCAACCCACAACCGCTATCCCACGCGCATGTGCCCCCAGAAGCCAGTCGCTCAATAGATCGGGATCTACGAGATCGCCGGGGGTGCGATCGTCTTCCTTGGCCGCTTGCAAGTAAAGCGTCTTAACGCCATGCGCCTTCATCTCATCGAGCGATCTTGGCCCGATCCGCGGAGGATCGCCGGACAACTCCCTCGACCAGTCGTAAACGTCCACCCATGTTCCAAGACCACGATAAACACCGATCTCTCTCTTCGTCACATACCCGGTTGAACGGACCCTGCGTGTTCTGTGTTTCCGGCGGATCGCGTGTGAGTGCCTGTGACGCCGGACACGTGATATTCGATGGGTGCGGACCGCGGCGGTCGCAGAAACATCAGGAAGGGTGAGTGTGAATATGGTGAGGAAGGCAAGGATGATCGAAAATCTCTTCAATGCGTGCGCCCCGATCGAGTAAGGATGGGTGGAACTGACATTATCGGCGGCGTTGGAGGGTCAACTTGAGCCAAAGAAGTTACCAACGCAAGCCGATAAGCTTGCCTGAAGCCTCCAAACGACGGGAGAAGGATTATGGGTTTCAAAGACAAACTTCATGACGCCACAGAGAAAGCCAAGAAAGCAGCAGAGCAGGCCACCGACAAAGCTAAAGACTTTGCTGAGTCGGCCGCAGAGAAGGCGAAAGACGTCGCCGAAGTGGCAGGAGACAAAGCGAAAGACGCGGCTGGCAAAGCGAAAGACGCGGCTGAGTTGGCAGGAGACAAAGCCAGAGAAGCAGTGAGCAAAACGAAAGACGCTGAGGGTACCGCCGATGACAACTCCGAGAAGATCGAGGACAAGCCTTAACGACGCGTCAATCGATGAGTGTCGCCTCCAAAGGGGTCTCTACGACTGTCTGCTCCGATAGGAACACTCGGTACGCGGTAGCACCGCGTCTTGCGGTGACAACCTCCGCGATCTGGTCACCATCGAACCGCACAGCAGCGTCATCGTCGATCGCGATGCCCGCTGGGAATCCGTTGGACACGAGGGAATGATAAAGAGGTCTGCGCTGTACCTCGCCGTCGTAGTGCGGACAATGACTTCCCTTCAAGAATCCCAACCCGTCATCGAGAGGTTGCAGTTCATAAAGATCGAATGAATCGGTTGTGCCGCATTCGAACCAACAAAGGGAACCGGCACTTCCGCCGGTCATGACGACTCCCAACTCCCATGCCTCGCGCAGAGCGACATCAACGTCGTGCGCCCTCCAAACAGCGAGCATGCTGGCCGTGTTGCCTCCCCCCACCCAGATCACATCTTGCGACAAGAGGTAAGACGCTATGTCTTTCACCGTTCTGTCGAAAAGATTGAGATGCGTAACCTCAGCCAGGTCCGAGGGAACGCGCCCATAGAATCCTGCGACGACAGCGGTCGAATCTCCTGTGGCCGTTGGGATGAATGCAACCTTCGGCCGAGGTTTCCCGGTGAGGCCGAGGATATAGGTGACCAAGGGATGCACAGTTCGCGGGATGGGTCGCATGCCACCGAACGCAACGATCGTTGAGGGTCTCTTCATGTTTCGAGGATCTTCCTTAAGGAACCCGTTTCGAGCCCAAAGGCCCACCCATCTAATTCAGGCGGAGTCATGGCCATTGAACTCACCATGCTGCAGATCTGTTCGCGATGTTCAGTGGCATGGTTGATGGCTTGCAGCATCACGACCCATGGGTCAACCTCGAAGCCATCGGTTGTGATGCAAGGCGCCTCGATCGACGCCCAACCGTCTTCACTCGTAAGGGTAAGAAGGCCATCTCCAGAAACAGCAACGAAATCCTTCAGTTGATGGAACTCAGGGGTGATTCGAACCCGTTGCGCAACCGGGAGCCTCAGTAGGGCTAGGTAACCCGCCTGAGCGGTGGCTATGTGTGTGAGAGTGGCCCTGATCGAGCCATACGCAACGGTCTTCGGCTCAGCGTCGAGCTGGTCTGCGCCAAGTGCCGCGCAAGCATCGAAGATCGTAAGGTTCGCCCATTGGTTGTGGGCGAATATCTTCTCAAGGACGATTCGGCAAGGTGGGATCCTTTTTCCGCTCTTTCCGTTTTCCACCCAACATCCTTTCACGAAACGAACAATGATCCGTCCGCAGGCAGGATTCTTACGGACCGATGTCGAATAGGTGACCAGTAAAGAACCTGGATCTGGAGACCTGACAGCCGTGCGCAAGAAGATGCTTGTGATCGTTCCTTGGGTAGTCGCGACCCTATTGTTACCACTCGTCCCATCGCATGCTGCGGATAATTCTGCCCCATTCTCTCGTGGCAAGGTATGTCTGACTTATCAAGGTGCCGCGATGTCAGGGGTCAATTCGCAAGCGAACTACTGTTACGAGTCTCCCTTCGGCTTCGAGCCCGCTGAATACGCTACGCAGGTTGTTGAATGTCCGATCCTTCCTAGCCAGTGTGCAGGCGCTTACGAGGTGGGCAGGCCCACTAACCTGATAGCCGAGTCGGCGCGCAATGGATTTCTGGCGGTAGGAGGCAAGGAAGCGATCTCGATAGGGAATCCGGGACCAGCGATACCGGGATATCCAGATTACCTATATCTTGCCGATGTCAGGACGGCAGCCTCGATAGTCGATCTGATAAGTCCAAACGTGACGACCAGCGTTACGGTTACTGCACACGTGAATGAGATCAAATACGCGGAATCCCCCTATTACGTCGGCTTAGCCCTTTGTATACGCCTCTTCGATCGTGGGCCCGTAACTGGGACCAAGCCGGGGGCATCGTTCACTCCCTTCGCTGCTAAGTGTGTGGATCCCTCCAAGATTACGGGAGACTTGATCGCCCTCGGGACAATAAAGGTCTCCAATGGTATCGCTCGAAAGTTGAGCCTAGAAGTCGAGCTTGACAACCTGTTCAACGACGGCGGAGGGTCGGCGCAAGTTACGAATATCAGTTACACCTTCGGCTGATCCCTGCGGGGGGGTGCGTTCCTATCAGCCCGGGAACTGCGTTGACGATCCGAGGAGGAACACCGAAGGGTTTGCCATCGTGCGGAATCCGACCTGCTCTGATCGCGGATGACCGCAGCGGCACGGAGGCCCTTGTCAGTCAACAGAGCGGGTCTGTGAATCAACCGCGCCGGCCAGTGAAGCCGCCCCGCGCCGATGCACTCGCTTGATATGCGGCCAAAGGCGGGGCTTAGAATCCCAGCTCTCGGATGAGTTCCTCCGGCGGGGAAGCGCTGACCGTGAGCTCACTAAGCTTGATGGTTCGCGCACGCGCGAAGAACCTCACAATCCGCCCTGGGTTCTTGAGTACCATTGGTGGATTCAGGCTGGCCCTAGCGGGAGGGGAGATCGTGAGCTTCACGAGTCCTGTCCCCGCGCGATTTACTAGCCATTTCCCGGAGCGCCCGTGGATACCGCGCGATGCAGTTTCCAAGTCGGGCCGTTGTATGGCCTTGCGTATCGATGCTCGAGGTATCACAGCCGAGAACATGGGCGGCTCACCCATCGTTACTCGAAGGTCGCGATCGCTGACCTCAATGCCACCGCCTTCCATAGACGCTAGGGCTTTCTTGGTCAGGTCCTCTGCCCCGGAGTCCGATGCGAATTCGAAACTACTCATGCACCCTCCCTTATTGAATCACTGACTACTTAACGATGCGCGCCGTCAGCGGCCGCGAAAGGCGAATATTGCAGAAGGCCGAGTTGCATCATCATCGACATCTGGTCGATAAGCCCGCGGTGGCTGATCTCCTTTCCGTCACGGTAACGCAGGATCTCGATAGCTTCGACCTCGAAACTCTTCCCAGACGCCGGGAACCCCATCCATTCGCCGCGCTGGGTGCCGCTGCCCTTTACGCGGTGTACGACCGTGTCACCCACGGCCCACTCCTCCTCAACGGTGATATTGAAATCGGGGAAGGCAGACCGAAGCATCGCTAAGCGCTGTTTGGCGCCCTCTATGCCCTGAGCTTGGCCCGGGAACGGACTATGATCGATCCAGTCCGGTGACACAAGCTCCTCGAACTTGTCGAGCTCGCCACCATTGATCACCTCGTCAATGAGCCGCCGCGATAGTGCCTTAAGATCCTCGGACATCGGCTTCTCCTTCCTCGCATGCCGATGATAATTGCATCGGCCACCTCGCCCGCGCAACGGTTTGGGCGGGAGTCAACCACCACGAGTGTCGGTTGTACGAGTTAGTTCTCGCTATCGCGCCGAGGTATCTCATGGGAGCTCAAGTCCGTAGACGGATCGTGCCCGGCGAAGCGGTGCGTAGCGCGTGGTCGGTTGCAATGCCGTGTTTTGCGGCCAACGTTCACTGGAGGCCAGCAAAGTGCTCTTCAATCGCCGGGCCCAATGCGCTGGCCGGTTTCGCGATTCCCGCGATCGCAATCCTCATGAGCACCAAATTTGCTTCCTGAATCGCCCGGAGAGGCTCCATTGCGGGGGGAGCCAATCGCAGCGCGAGCTCAGCGGTGATGAAAAGGTAGGACGCGACGAGTTTCTTTCGCGCCAGCTTGTCGCCCCCGCGAGCGGATAGCACCAGCTCCGCCTCGTCGGACAACACGCGGGAATTCTCATGAAGGTACTTCAGGTATTCGTCGACGACGAAATTCCCTTGGTCATCGTAGTAATTCTCTATTTCATCCATCGAAAGGCCTCCGCCCATCCGCAATCAGATCCGAAGAACGACTTGGGCCGTCAGCAGCCGGCGCAGCCGGTCTATTCCACGGCGCAGTTGGGAGGCTAAACACTTGTTCTCAGGTCTTTGTCTTCAGAGCCGCGAGCTGAGATGCAAAAGTCTGCGCAAACTCGCGGCTCCAATCATCGCCCTCCTCAGCAATGATGATGTTATAGCTGAGGAACACGCACTCATCGCAGATGGAGGCGCTGGGTCCGGCGATCAGCTTACGGACGGACTCTTGTGACTTGCCGCAGAATGAGCAAGACGCGCCTTCTGTAGCTGTCATTTCACCTCGTCCCTTCCTACAGTCCAGCTGACGGAGATGGCAGCCTAACCATTGATGTGCAGGTCGAGTGAACGTCGAAGCCGATCCTCGAGCTCGGATGCATTCTCGAGCTTTCGAAGCCGCAGGCCGCCATTCGTTGGGTCGGCAGCGCGAAGGGCTTGGGCGAGCAGCTCCGAGTGGACAGAATTGAGGTCTGGTGAAGGTTCCAGCCCTACTCCTTTGAGCTCACGCAGGTAGGCGTGCTCAACTGCCGATGCGAACGCTGGATCGGAGCTCGACCCGATGGGTAGGGTTGCCATTTGCAGCCTCCTTTTCCTTGCCTATCTAACGGATCCGCGAATCAGCGGCGAAGTGTCCGTAGTATTCGCTTGTCAACCGGCCTCGCCGCTCCTGCGCCTCTTGAGCAATTCGCGCAGAGCCTCGTTCACGGCTTGACGCGTCTTGACGGCTCAAACATCCTTCGGAGACAGCCCAAGTCTTGCGCGCGATTCGAACAAGCATCCGTGGTCCAATCTCTCCCTGATCGTGGAACGAGACCACGAAATCGGGCCATCCCGGTCTCGAGAGGGTCTTGTGCGAACCTCCCCTCTCTCGTTTGATAGTCGAGCCGATGCGTAACAGAGCGGCCAGAACGCGACGAGCCTTTGTACTTGGCCACGAACTCACGCAGCCGCGAATGAAATGCTGGTCAGGTCTTCGGCTCGCTCTCCATGCTCAATCTGGTCGGCCAGCACATGTAGAGCCAGAGCCTTGGCCTTGCCAATGGCCTCTTGGCGATTTGAGCCATAGGCAAGGGTCCCCGGTAGCTCGGGGACTTCGGCAATCCACCTGCCGTCGACCTCTTGCTCGATTTCAAATGTGAATTCCATAAGGACCTCCCCGAAATGATACGACTTGTCCCTGGTCCGTAGAACGGTTTGGCCTTCAACGGCTTGTTAGGCCGCTCGCGCAATATTGGAATCAGTCAGCCCTCACCGCAGTTCGTTCGCAGCACTTTGCCGTCCGAATGAAAATAGACCTCTATTGTCCCACGCCAGCCTTGGGGATCGAATATCCAACCTTCCTGGATTGATTCTCATCCTGCCCCTGATGGAAGAGGTTCTGGCTCAGATCGGTCTTAACTCCTTTCTCCTGAGGCTTGCCAAGGATGTTCTCAACGTCGGATTTCGTCATCCCAGTTCGCACACGTTTCAATGGCGGGTAACCACAAACAAAGTGCGCATCATCCGCACCACACGACAGCAACACAATGAATAGAAACGAGCACAAGGCCCCTCGAAGAGTTCGAGTATTCAAGGTAACGCCAAAGACGGTCGGTCTAACGGACCTGCGGGTCGCCAGCGCAGCTGGTCTGGTGCACGCGCGAGTTATGCGGCGAACGATTCGCAACGTTCACGACCTTCTGCGGCTCAATGAGAATCCACTGGCAAATGTAACCCCAACCAAGAATAGAGTGGAAGGAAGGTACGCAATGCTCCAGGCAACCGGGCCCGGTTCGATTCACCCGCCACGGATGCGATCAGGATAAAAAAGGTTAACGCCACTTGAAACAGAGCGAATCCTGTAAGAAGTATGAATCGCTTGAGGTTTGGTGGTTGCGATGTGATAAAGATCGGAGGAACGAAAACAATAAGAGGGTAGCCACCCAATAGGAAGAGGCCAATCGGGGCTTCCAGGATGCCCATTTTCGCAATCAATCTAATTACGGATGCAAGAGCGGCGACGTACGCGAGTATCTTGGACGCGCGCGCCAGTGAGTCCGACGTTACGCGAGAAGACACGATGAACACCTTCTCGTTATTGATCTCGGCCTCACCCCGGTGAAGCGGTCCGTACAACGGAAATCCGAATCAGCCGCCACGAGCCGGAGGCGTGCGGTCGGTTGCATTTGGTTGTTATACGCCAACGCGCACAAGTGTCCGAGGGACGATTCCCTCGACCGCCTCTTGTACAGCAGAAGCAAGTGGCTCCAGATCATCGATGCGGTTGCTCCGGGCCCTAACGAGCACGACAGATAACGGCAACGACGTGAGGTTCTGCTGGAATTCGATGTTCTTGTCAATCGTGATCAGCACGTCGAACCCTTCAGCGGCTGCTCGGCGCATTAGTTCCTCGTTCTTCACGCCAGCCCATCCCATGGTTTGCGCAGTTGCTACCTCGTGTCCCGGAAGTAGGTCCGCAAACACGCGAGGAACTTGTTCGTCAAGAAGAAGCCGCACGACCCAGCAGTACTGCGGCCTCTTCCAGAGCAGAAACTGCCTGCTCGCGACTCACTGACGGGAAGTGGTCGAGAAAGCGCTCAAGTGGATCGCCAGCTTCCACATAGTCGAAAAGTGCCTGGAGCGGGACCCTTGTGCCTCGGAACACAGGAGTGCCTCCGAGGATTTCGGCATCCCGGTGTACTGCTGACGATTGAGGCGAAGAGTGAACGCTCATGGTCTGATTCTACTTTGAACGACCACCGAGTGCGTATAACGTCTTGTTCTACCGCCCGGCGGATTCAACTGCGTGAGACCATCCCGCCCAGATTGAAGAATACGACAATGAAGATCCCCCAAGATGCGCTAAAGGAAGCTGCGCTCAATCGCATTTTGCCGATCAAGGCCGCGACGGGCGTAACTGTCGTTAGCAAAGCGGCGATCCCGTAAAGCACACCGCCTACTAATGGGAGTGGTTGTTCCGCACAAACGGCGCATTTGCTTACAGGTTCCGATACCCAAACGAGAAACCCGAACATAAAGAAGACGAAGAAAGGTAGCACGATTAAAGCGAGCGCAGCCCGCGGAATCCAGCGGTTACGAAGCAAAGAACCGATCCTTTCCATGATGCCTCCTGATGGAAAGACTCTCGAACTCGACGGCTCCCACAAAGCCAGTCCGTGAAGCAAACCCGCTCCGATTGCGATCAGAAAAAACCAAATTATCCCTGTTGAGCTCATCGCAGACTCAAATCTGTATAACGGCCTGGGCCGTCAGCGGTGGCGAGGCGCGAAGCCCCGAGCCATCCGCTGCAACGCCGTGTTAGCCAGCCCATCATCGCCTCATCGAAAGTTGTCGAGCAATTGAATGAGTCCCCCGACGAAACTGATTGCGAAACTAAGTATGAGCGCCCAAACAATAATTCGAGCCACGAGTCCTCGAAGTCCCGGAGCGCGAAAGGCGTCTCGCGCGAACCGACCATAAGCTTCGATCTGACCCTCTATGGTGAAGGGACTGTACTTCGGCCCAAGACTCAGCGGGGAACCTTCTTGAGGTTTCTCATCTGGCGGATTTCTAGAACGATTTCACATAGGTCTGGCTAACGACTTAGGGGCTCAGCCGCCGGGAGCGAAGCGACCGGGGATGTTGACCCGTTTTTGTAGACACTCATCGAATGAAGCTTCATGCCAATCGGCGTTCGAAGTCAATGGGTGAGCAATAACCCAGCGACGAATGTAAGCGGCTTCGGTTGTATCGCCGTATGTAGGGCTGAATGACCGAACGCAAATGCGCTTCATCCTCGAAGGCCACCCCGTGGATCGCTTCGGCTTTCAACGAATGGAAGAACGACTCCATGAATGCATTGTCAGTGATCTCTCGGGGTCTCTTCATGCTCTGGATCATGTCCAAAGACGCGAGTCTGCTGCGATAGCTATAGGCCGAATATTCTGACCCCCGATCCGAATGGAAGATGATCCCCGTCGTAAGTTTGCGACGCTCGACAGCGTCATCGAATGCTCCCATCGTCAGCTTCACGTCTCTGTGCCGACCGATCTTCCACCCGAGCACCCTTCGGGAATGTCGATCCATCACCACGGCGAGGTATCTGCGTTGCGAGGGGTTCATGAGATAGGTCACATCGCCCACCCAGACCTGATCTTGTGATGTCGTTGTGACACCCAACACTCGATTGGGGATTTCATTGAAGAAGCGATGAGTTCCGGGAGTCCTTCGGTAGATCTTGGCTGAGCGTGCCTTGAGCCCCTTCTCCCGCATCAGTCTTGCCACCCTTTTACGTCCGACGCTCACGCCAGCCTGTTTCAATGCTTCGTGGATCCGAGGAGAGCCGTAGGTGCCGTTGCTCGATTCGAAAATGGCAGTGATGCGTCTGGCCAACTTCTCATCTACAAGATCGTGAGTGCTGGGGCTCCGCTTGCACCAGGCGTAGTAGCCCGGACGGCTCACTCCGTAGCGTTTGCAGAGTGCTGTCACACCGAACCGGTCCTGTTCCGCTCGGATGAATGCATATTTTCCGACCGTTGTTCTGAACAGAACCGGATGGCTTTTTTTAGTAGTTCGTGCTCCTCTTTGAGCAAGGCGTGCTCACGCTTGAGCTTCGCGAACTGTCGGACGTCGTCGACCTGCGAAATGTCGGGGTCGATTGAGACTTTGGCCTTGATCAATCCGTCCCGCACTTCCTTGCGCCACCTCGACAACATGAAGGGGTGGATGTCGAGTGCCTCTGCGACATCCTTTACCTGGATGCCCTCGCTGTCCGTTAGCTTTACGGCTGTCAGTTTGAACTCAGCCGTATACCGCTGGATCTTCCTGGTGCCCGGTCTGGCCATCTGCACCTCCCTGGTCGAGCGTTAGGCCAGAGTGTCTACTAAATCGGGGCAACTTCTCCATCCGTTGCAACCGCTGGCGTATAAATCCATCCATTCGTTCCCCTTATTAAAGAGAGTTCCGGTAACGACCGGGGATGACCCATGCATTCGCAGTCGATCCTTTCGGACCTGACTTCTAACAAGATCGTCTCCCCGGCCGGAACCGGATGGTGGAAGTGACTTCATAGGAGGGTGTTTATAACCCGACGCCAGCTTGTCCTTTCCGCCGATCCACATCGTACGCCTGAGCAAGAAAGGAGGACAAGGATTGGAAATCAAAGTCGGAGTGGATCCACACAAGGACTCGCACGAGGTCGCAGCTTGCGATGCGATGGGAAGGGAGCTCAACCGGACCACCTTCCCTAACACCGAGACGGGAAATCAAGATGCTCTTGATTGGATCCAAGCGTTGGATGCAGAGCTGGTCGTGGGAGTCGAGTGCTCGGGATCCTATGGAGCGGTTCTCACCAGGTTGCTGGTACGAGCCGGCTTGGACGTCAGAGAAGTGCCTTCACTGCTAACCCACGGAGAGCGAAGAAGAAGGCCAGCGCAGGGCAAGTCTGATCAAGTCGACGCTCTTGCGATTGCCAGGGCAGTTGCTCGGGGGGAAGGGCTCTCACTCCCCAAGCTCGGTGACATCTACGAAGAGCTGAAACTGCTGGTGGATGAGCGAAAGAGCCTAGTAACTAGAAAGACCCAGCTCATCAACAAAACGCATTCCGACCTGGTGATCCTGCGCCCCGGATACCACCGAGAAATCCCCCGACTCAATCGAAAGTGTCACATCGCAAGAGCTAGGAAGCTCGTGAACAAAGACACCTCGACGCGTGGTCTCTTGGTAAAGGCAAGGCTCAAGGAGATCGAACGAGTAATCGCCGAGATCAGCACGATCGAGAAGTTGATCAAGGCGAAGGTCCTGGAATCCGGAACCTCACTTCACCATCAGGGTGGCATCAGTTTTGTGCTTGCGGCAACGATCGTGGGTGAGGTGGGTGATCCTGGCCGGATTCGATCTGAAGGAGCGTTTGCGATGTTTAATGGGACCGCTCCGGTCATCGCCTCGTCGGGGAGGGTGAACCACCATCGTCTCAACCGGAGGGGAAACCGCACGATCAACTTCGCAATTCACACAGTAGCGGTCGTGCGAGCGCGCCGTGACGAGCGAACTCGAGCCTTTCTTGCCAAGAAGTTGTCGGAGGGAAAGACCAACAAAGACGCGATGCGCTGCCTCAAGCGCCACATTTCGAACGACATCTATCGGCAGATGCTTAATGACATCAAAGGGATGAAATCTGCGGCTTGACGAATATAGGAGGTCTTGTTA
>JBHELT010000015.1:0-8724 GCA_046262935.1 Actinomycetota bacterium
GAGGACGCGATCGCACCCGTTTCAACCATCAACGTCCAGACACCCGCGACCCTTCATCCTGGTGAGCTGATCACTGGTTCGGTCACCGATGACTATTCCGGTTTGGATGGCGTCAGGGTTACATTCACCTCAGCACTCGGTACCACAACGAAGGACGCATCCGTCACTTGCTCGGCAACCCTTCTCTCCTGCACATGGACCACCAGCGCTCCCGTTGCTCGGGGGATCTACGACATCCAGGTCCAAGGCATTGATCGGGCAGGGACCATGGAACAGGCTTGGTCCCCGACCGCTAAGGGAACGACCGGGCCGCACGTCGTGGCCACGGTATTGTAGAGACGTCCGAACGTTTCCCCGTCGGTTGGTGCGGACGGGGATAATCGGGCCATGGAACCCCAACCCGGAACACCCAATCAGAGCAGCGAGAGCGCTGTCCAAAGCGCTTTAGACACCGACTCTTCGAACTCCCGAGCTTCCGATCACGGCTTGCTGGCCGGGCTGAACGCTCAGCAGATAGAGGCTGTTGTCCATCCCGGCGGCCCCCTGCTCATCGTGGCTGGGGCCGGGAGCGGCAAGACGGCCGTGCTTACCCGGCGCATCGCTTACATGCTGCGCAACCAAGAAGTGTCCCCTTGGTCGATCCTGGCGATCACCTTCACCAACAAGGCCGCTGATGAACTGAAAGAAAGAGTCGTAAAACTCGTAGGCGAGGTCGCGCGCAAGATGTGGATCGGAACGTTTCACTCGGCTTGCGTCAGGTTGCTTAGAACCGAGGCCCCCCGTCTCGGTTACAAGTCCGCCTTCACCATCTACGACTCGGGCGACAGCGAACGGCTCATCTCCTACGTCATGCGCGACGCGGACGTTGACCCGAAGAAACTGAAACCCTCAGCGGTGCATCACGCGATCAGCCGAGCGAAAGACGAACTGATCGAACCACCCGAGTTCGCCGAGACCGCTTCGAACTGGCTGGAGCGCCAGATCGCCGACCTATACACCGAATATCAAAGGCGTTTGGTTCAGGCCAACGCTATGGACTTCGACGACCTCATCAATCAAACGGTTTACGTGTTCAGGCAGTTCCCCGAAGTTCTCGAGCATTACAAACAGCGCTGGCAGCACGTATTGGTCGATGAGTTCCAAGACACAAACGGTGCTCAGTTCGAATTGGTCCGGCTCCTCGGAGCGCCAGACGGCGACGTGTGCGTCGTTGGCGACATGGACCAGTCGGTCTATTCCTTCAGGGGCGCCGACTATCGCAACCTTGCGCGCTTCGAGCAAGCGTTCCCAGGTGCTCGTCTCATCACGCTGGAACAGAACTACCGCTCGACGCAGAACATCCTGTCGGCTGCGAACGCTCTGATCGAACACAACCGCTCGCGAAAGCCCAAGAACCTGTGGACCGAAAGCGGATTGGGCGATCTCATCACTCGCTATCACGCCGAGAATGAACACGACGAGGCGGCCTTCATCGGTTCCGAAGTGGAACGGTTGCGCGATTCGGAAGGTTCGCGCTACCGCGACGTGGCCATCTTCTATAGGACCAACGCCCAGTCGCGAGTGGTGGAGGAAGTTTTCACGCGCTTTGGGATCCCGTATCGCATCGTTGGTGGTCTTAGGTTCTACGAACGAAAAGAGATCAAGGATGTGATGGCCTATCTGCGTCTGCTTGTGAACCCATCCGACACGGTCAGCCTGAAGCGGGTCATCAACACCCCGAGGCGCGGCATCGGCGACAGGACGGTTCAGCAGATCGAAGGTTACGCGGCGGTGCGCGGCATGACCCTTTTCGAAACCCTGGACAGCGCAGAGGATGCCGGAGTCACCAAGCGAGCGGCGGGTGCAGTTGCCGATTTCCTTCATCTGATGGGCGAGCTTCGCTCATTCATGCAGGAAGGAGCGGGTCTTCGAAGACTGATCGAAGTTGCGTCGGAGCGGTCGGGCTATATGGCTGAACTCGAAGCGGAGCGATCTATCGAATCGCTCGGACGCATCGAGAACTTGAAGGAACTCGCCGGCGTGGGGGCCGAGTTCGAGGAGCGCGTCCCCGATGGTTCACTTGAAGACTTCTTAGCGCAGATATCGCTCGTCAGTGAGCAGGACGAATACAACGATGAAGAAGCATCGGTAACGTTGATGACCCTGCATAACGCCAAGGGGCTGGAGTTCCCGGTCGTGTTCATCGTTGGGCTCGAAGATGGAGTGTTTCCGCACATCCGCTCATTGGGAGAACCAACGGAGCTCGAAGAGGAACGGCGTCTTGCGTATGTTGGCATCACCAGGGCCAAGGAGCGTTTGTATCTGACGCATGCGTGGAACCGCTCCTTGTGGGGTGGAACAAACTACAACCCACCCTCGCGGTTCCTGAAAGAGATTCCACCTGAGTTGATGCGAACCGTGGGCGAAAAGCCGGGTAAGACCACCGATTCGCCCCGCTATCCCGATCTCGAGAGAGTCGCGGCCGGTTGGCGGGTTGGCCAGGAGGTGACCCATGACCGGTGGGGGGCCGGCGTCATCACTTCACTTTCAGGTCACGGCGAGAAGGCGGAAGCCACGATCTGGTTCGCCGATGTCGGCGAGAAACGCCTCCTGCTCGCGTATGCTCCCATCAAGGTGGAGACCACGTCTTGACGAGCACTTACCATCTAAGCGTCATCGATCTCATCGTGCGCGTGTTGATCGCCGCGGTGCTTGGCGCGCTGATCGGTTTGGATCGTGAACTCTCGAACCAATCTGCGGGCCTTCGAACGCACATATTGGTGAGCCTTGGGGCACTCCTGTTCACGATGACAGGCGCATACGTTTTTCCTCAGTCGCCAAACATCGACCCAACGCGTATCGCCGCCCAGGTAGTGACCGGCATCGGGTTCCTGGGTGCGGGGGCCATCCTTCGTCAGGGTGTGAGTGTCAGGGGACTGACAACCGCTGCGGGACTCTGGGTCACCGCCGCGGTTGGCATCGCGGTTGCACTTGGTTTCTGGGTTGGCGCGGTCGCGGTCAGCGTGGTGACCGCACTTTCGCTCTTCGGATTGAAACGGGTAGAGCGCAAGATGATCCAGCCACTCAAGCCGGGGCGTTACCTGTTCACGTTGGAGACGCTTACGCGTTTGAAGTTGAGCGACGTCACGCAGAAGGTGGAGCAAGAGCGCTGCAGGGTCGATTCGGCTCGCGACTTCAATGAAGACGAAGCCCGCCAGATCGAGTTGGTCCTGCGCCTTCCACCGCGAGTGCGGCCCGAAACGGTATCGAACTCTTTGGCGTCGATCGATGGAGTGGTAGGGGTGAACTGGTCGCGCTGATGTCGCCGGCAGCACGAAGGCACATGAAATCACACTCTTATGAATCCTTTGTTGATACCGGAAGTCACGTATTGACTTCAGTACTGGTTTTCCAGTCACGCTTTGTCAGACAAGAAGTTGGGAGAAGTAATTGGTTGAGCGAGACTTGTTTGTGCCTCTCACCGACGCAAGAGTGCGATTGCATGAACTCATTAGGCAAGTAGCGACGAGGAATGTGCTCTTGCTGCGACATGGAAGAGCTGTGGCGGTGCTAATGGGTTACGAGAGATATGAGGCGATCCTCGAGCGGATCGAAGACTTGGACGATAGCCTTTCCGTCTATGAGGCGGCTCGAGAACCCGCGGGCATGAACGTGCAACTCGACAAGTTGGCTGCGGAGACAGGGCTCCTGGATCAAGATCAAGGCTGAATCCGGAAGAGCGGGCCAGCGAATTTCAGTCGGGTTCTACTGCCGAATGTCGTTGATCTTATTGAAGCGGGCTGCGCGCGAGACAGGGTTTTGCTGCGTTTCATCGAGCGCGACTCGTATCCACCTGGTTAGGATCGAAGCCGCAGCCGATGCATCGGTGTGTGCGCCGCCAGCGGGTTCTTCGATGATGTAGTCCGCGATACCGAGATTCTTTAGATCGAGAGCGGTCGGTCGAAGTTGCGATGCGATCACCCCAACTTCGGAGATGTCTTTCTTGAGGATCGATGTCGCAGCCTCCGGTGCGATGACCGAGAAAACGGCGTGTTGTTGGATGCCGATCACGTCGCCGCATGCAAGCGACAGGGCGCCACCGCTGCCGCCCTCGCCGGTGATGATGCTGATCACCGGAACGTCCACTTGCAGGATCGCTGCGAAGGTTCGGGATATCTCCGACGCCAGGCCCCCGTACTCCGATGGGTGTGAAGGCTCGGCCCCCGGAGTGTCGATGAAAGTGATGATCGCAAGTCCAAGGCGGCCCGCCGTTTCGATGGCCCTTCGTGCTTTTCGGAACCCGTGTGCATCGGGACGCGCTTTATTGAACGCGATGAACATGACTGGTCGTCCAGATCCGAAGCGCTCGGTTGAGACGCGCCCCAGTGCCGTGAAGACGGCATCGTCATCGGCCCCCGCGCGGTCGCCGCGCAATTCGACAAGGCTTGGCGAGATGTGTTCGATGTAAAAGCGCGGCGGGGGCCGCCGCTCCTCTCGGGCCAATCGGAATTCATCCCAAGCATCAGTTCTTGATAGAGAAGAGCCATCTAATGAAACAGAAGGGAGCCTCTTTGCATGGCGCCCGCGAGGTTTCACCGCGCCGGTCGGTTTGCCAACAAGTGTCCCAAGAGCCGTGCTCAGCCATGCTTTGATCGCATCGACTTCGAGCACCGCGTCGACGAGGCCCGCTTCGAGCGCTGCTTCGGCAGTATGCGAACCATCGGGCAGGCCATGGCCAGTCATCACCTCGACAACGCGCGGACCCGCGAACCCGATAGTTGCTCTCGCCTCCGCTACCAGCAGATCGCTCAGGCTTGCGAACGACGCATAGACACCTCCCGTTGTTGGGTTCATCAGTACGCCGATGCGCGGGATCCCTGCCTTAGCCAACTCCAACGACATCGCTATCGTGCGCGGCATCTGAACCAACGCGGCCATGCCTTCTTGCATCCTTGCGCCGCCCGACGACGTGACCGCAACGAAGGGGATCGATCTCGCGAGCGCGGTCCCCATCGCGTGGCAGATACGGGTCCCGGCGTCGCGTCCCATGCTTCCCCCAAGGAACCTAAAGTCGAAAACGGCGGCCGCTACGTTTGACTCCCCGATCACTCCGATGCCGGTCACCACCGATTCAGCGACCCCTTCTTCCTGGGCCAAAAGAACCTCATCGGCGTACCCGGGCCAGCCGATGGGATCGGCGGGATCGGCGGGGAAATCCTGGGCCATGAATGAGTCGAATAGGGCTTCGATCAGGTCTGCTGCGCTTCGTGGGTGCATCGTGCCCGGTGCCTTTCTTCGTCGTTAGCCCAATGAGACCTTTTTGGTCTACTCTTATGCGTTGCATCGGCCGCATGATCCTCGCTCAGCCGCTGCCAAACCAAACATATGACAGACGACGCTTCCCGTATCCGAGTGGTGGTGGCCAAGCCCGGCCTCGACGGGCACGACCGCGGCATAAAAGTGGTCGCCAGGGCGCTCAGAGACTCTGGTGTTGAGGTGATCTACACGGGGCTGCATCAAACCCCTGAACAGATAGCCGAGGCTGCGATACAGGAAGATGCCGACGCTGTGGGGCTCTCGTGCTTGTCGGGGGCTCACATGACCTTGTTCCCAAAGGTCGTCGACTTCCTGAGGGCCAAAGGGGGAGGCGACATCATCGTTTTCGGCGGGGGAATCATCCCACCCGAAGATGTACCGAAGTTAAAGCTTGCAGGGCTCGCCGAGATCTTCCATCCCGGCACTCCGACCCAAGCGATAGTCGATTGGGTCAAGCAGAACTGTTCAACCCCGCAGAAGATCTAACCAAAACGGCCTTGCCCTTAAGTGGGGGCCTCGTAGATACCGGAGACCTTGTTGGACCTATTCGAATATCAGGGTAAAGAGCTTTTTCAAAGGTGGGCCATCCCAGTGCCAGAAGGGCAGGTGGCATCGACCGCAGAGGATGTCGCGAAGATCGCCGAATCGATCGGCGGACGAGTTGTTGTGAAAGCCCAGGTGCGGGTCGGGGGCCGCGGCAAGGCCGGTGGCATCAAGGTCGCCGATGATCCCAAGCAAGCCGCAGAAGCTGCATCATCGATCCTCGGCATGGACATCAAGGGTCACACGGTCGAGCGTGTTCTGGTCGAGGGGGCCTCGGACATCAAAGCCGAGTACTACACGTCGATAGTGCTCGATCGGGCCGCCAAGAAGTTCTTGTTCATGATGAGCTCGAAGGGCGGGGTTGATATCGAAGAGGTCGCGGCGAGTGAGCCGTCGGCGATCGCCAAGGTCCATGTCGATCCTTTGCTTGGCCTTCAACCATTCCAGGTGAACCAACTCATCTTCGGCTCGGGTATCGACGCCGAAGCTCGCAAAGGCGCAGCATCGATACTGCCGAAACTCTTCAAAGCATTCATCGAAGCCGATGCAACCCTGGTTGAAGTAAATCCGTTGATCCTCACCGGACAAGGCGTTGTCATAGCGCTCGATTCAAAGGTTTCGTTGGACGATTCGGCTGCGTTTCGTCATCCCGAATTCGAATCGCTACGCGACGTTGCGGCGACCGATCCGATCGAACGCAAAGCCAAAGAGCGCGGTTTCGGCAACTTCATCAAACTCGATGGTTCGGTGGGCGTTATCGGAAACGGCGCAGGCCTTGTCATGAGCACCCTTGACGTTCTCGATCAGTTCGGCGGTAAGGCGGCCAACTTCCTTGATGTTGGGGGAGGCGCAGATGCCGACATGCTTTCGAGTGCGCTAGAGGTGATCCTTTCCGATCCCCAGGTCGCCTCGGTTCTTATAAATATCTTCGGCGGTATCACGCGATGCGATTTGGTAGCCCAGGGGGTGGTCGATGCGCTTGGGCGCCTTGACGTACGAGTACCCATCATCGTCAGACTCGATGGCACCAACTCCGAAGAAGGTCGAAGGATCCTGCAAGAAGCGAACCATCCGATGGTCATACCCGCTGCGACTATGTCGCAGGCGGCCGAGAAAGCTGTGGAGGCAACTAGATGAGGCTGTTCCTGGGCGGTTCAAACGGTTTGGCGCTTTATGAAGACACCGAGGTCACGCGATTGCATGCCGAACCGGTGCTGACCGCGGTCAGGCCCAACCCGGTCAGATTGGTAGCGGGGACCGAGTCGGGTTGGATATTGGTTTGGGATGGCAACGGCGATGCGAAGGTGGTCGCCAAAGATCTGGGCGATGGTGTTCACTCGCTAGGTCTCACAGCCAACCTCAACGTTCTGGCGGGAAGCATCCCCGCGGGAGTGTGGATCAGTAAGGACGCTGGTGATTCGTGGAAAGAGCTTCCCGCTTTCTCGTCGGCCCCCAACTTCGAGAACTGGTCGGCGCCGTGGGGAACCCCACTGGTCTCTGCGATCGGGACGCATCCGAAAGATGCCAAGACCCAATACGCTGGTGTCGAAGTCGGCGGCATCTATCGAACCCGGGATGCGGGCAAGAAATGGTTCGATCTCGACATACCGGGGGCCGACATACATTCGATTCAAGTTTGTCCCGCCAATCATCAGCGCGTTTATGTGACAACTGGCGAAGGCGCATATTGCACCGACGACGAAGGATTCAACTGGCGCCAGATGGGACAAGCCAATCCCCGCCAATACACGATGGGACTAGCGGCTCACCCAACCGAGGCAGACCGAGTGATCATCTCTGCGGCCGACGGCCCACCGTCAACGTGGAAGTCGAAAGCGGGATTCTGCGATATCTACCTTTCAACCGATGCAGGCAAGCGGTTCCGCACGGTCGTAAAAGGATTGAAAGCAGCGGTTCAACGCAAGGCTCTTGTCATCAACCCAAAGGTGCCGTCCGAGATCGTGTTCGGTACTTCTAAGGGCGATCTTTATTACTCCAACGATGGCGGCGAGAGTTTCGACAAGACCGCAACCGGCCTCGGCGACCTCAAGACGATCGTGTTCGCCTGATGGCAATCTTCCTCGACTCATCATCGAAGGTCCTTGTTCAAGGCTTGACCGGCGAACAAGGAAGGTTCCATTCACTTCGTAACCGCGCCTACGGCACGAACATCGTCGCGGGTGTGACCCCCGGTAAAGGGGGCCAAGATGTAGAGGGCATCCCGATATTCGATACCGTGATCGATGCCGTCGAAAAAACCGGCGCCGATGTTGCGATGATCTACGTTCCGGCTCGCTTCGCTCCCGATGCGATGCTCGAGGCCGCCGATGCCGGCATCCCCTTGATCGTGTGCATCACCGAAGGGATAGTCGCCAACGACATGGCCAAGGTGTATGCGCACATATCCCGAAACGGTTCGAAGTCACGGCTCATCGGGCCCAACTGCCCCGGCTTGATATCGCCTGGCAAAGCCAACGTAGGCATCATCCCAACCGAGATATGCATGGAGGGCCCCGTTGGTTTGGTGTCGCGCTCCGGCACGCTCACCTACCAGATCATGCATGAGCTAACGCAGATCGGCATCGGTCAAACGACGACTGTTGGCATCGGGGGCGATCCGATCGTGGGGACCCAATTCATCGACGTTCTAGAAAGATTCGAGGCTGACCCCGAAACCAAAGTGGTTGTCCTCATGGGTGAGATCGGCGGAGACGAAGAAGAAAAAGCCGCAGCTTGCATCGGAGCAAACATGACCAAGCCGGTTGTCGCTTACGTTGCCGGTTACACGGCGCCGCCGGGCAAGCGCATGGGCCATGCCGGCGCCATCGTGTCGGGCTCAAAGGGGACCGCCAAAGCCAAAGCCGAAGCGTTCGAAGCCGTCGGAGT
>JBHELT010000016.1:0-35139 GCA_046262935.1 Actinomycetota bacterium
TGGTAGCCGGCGTTGGGCTCGAAAGGTTCGATGGGGACGCTAACGCAAGCCGAGTGATCCCGTGCTCTCAGACGAAGGGTGGGGCCTGCATCCTGGACGACTTGGGCGCCGAGCCCGACTTCTTCCATCGTTCGATCATCGGACCGATTGCAGTCACTGAGGGTGTTGGGAAGGGCCGGGATGCTGACGGGTCTCTTTGCGGCGTTTGGTTCGAGGATTTGTATTGGCGGGGGGCCGGGCATCGGGATGAGCCCAGCATCGTATGTTGAACGGGCCGGGACGGACAACTCTTGGTCGCCGATGCGAATCAGCGCCTGTTCGGAGACGTCTTTGATGCGCGCTGTTAGCGGAGGAGATAGGTGGACCGCATTGGGGCCGAACCCGAAGGTAACTGCATCCGCCATTGTCGCGGTGAGGCCTCCCGTAGTATCCCGTTTGACAAAAAGTCTGCGCATAGTAGATGCGCCGTATGGGAGAGCACGATAGCGTCCGCGCTTCACATTTATCGAAATAACCCCTGGTCCTGAACCTGCTGGTGCTGCAACTCGGACAGCCAACGCCTCAGGTCCAGCCGATCCGCTGTCGACGATGGCATCTCCGGGGGGGAGTCGGGCTGCGACACCGGAGAGACTTTGCGCGGGGCCACGGTACCGGAAGGTATTTGTCGCAACGCGCACCTCACCACTGTCATCAACCTGGTACAGGTCGAGCGCGCCAAAGGTGCGCATGAGGTGGAGGCCGGGAGTTCGCCCGAGGGCGTTTCCGATGATTTGCGGATCGCCCAAGGCCCGTCCCGGGAGCGGTCTCTCGAAGTCGTGCCGGACGATAACGTACCTTGCGCCGAGGAGCGCCAATGCGGATCTGATATCATTGAAGCCTCGCGCGAGGGAAGAGTTCTCGATGAAGTGCAGGAGATCATCGACAGAGGAAGGAGGGGCAAAGTAGCCGCCGGGAAGGGAGGACAACACTGGACGATTTATGAGCAGACTTGCCGTTAGATCAGCGCCGTAGTACCCCCAGGTAGTGGGCATCTGATAGTAGTCAGCCAAAGGAAGCACCAGGACCTTTCCTTCGCTGGGTGCTTCGTTCAGGAATCGTGCGATGTCGTCCCAGTAAGCTGGGATGCGCACATGGGCAGATGGGAGAACCGGGCGCTTGTCGGGAATCACTTCGCCATTAAGCAGAGGGTAAACCGCGGCGAGCATTAGCCCCACCAGGATGACGACACTTCCAACGCGATACCACCTAAGGGACGACAGTAGACGCTGAAAAGTGATGCCCGTGAGCACCGCGTAGCAAATGACCGTCACGAACAGGGCCTTAGTCATGGGCTCGCGGAGCAGCCAAAATCCCGCGACGTGTTTGTAGAGAAACAAGTTCACCCCTGGGAGCGGACGGTGAAGACCCTTCGCGATCCAAATACTGACAAGCGCCGCAGCAAAGAACCAGATAGCAACTCTTCTCCGATCCTCTCCAGCTACGAATGGGGCCAAAAGGGCCGTAGCGGGGAGCACGTAACGAAACGCGAAGAACGGAAAGGAGTCGAGCCTCTGGCTATACGGGAAGTAGGAGGGCTCCTTCCAACCCCAAGCGCCGCCCAGCGCCATGAGGTTGCCGAGGCTCGCCCGTGCGTGTGTCCAGGACCAACTCTGTACATCGGTGACCGCAGTGAAGGTAGCCGCTCCCGCTCCAGCGTTCTTGATGGTAAGGAGCGCAGGAACTGCCCACCACGCATTGACGAGTGCTATTAGGGGGAGGGCAGTCACGGTGAGTCGCAGGAGTCGTCGCCCTGCGCCGGGACCGCCGAACCTCCAGCCAGCTATGGCTATGAACAGCAACCACGCAAGGACGACGGCGAGCGCCGGAGGATTGATGAAGACATAGCCAAGACCGATGGTGGATAGGGCGACCCCGACGAGTCCGGCGGGCGGACCCCCGCGCAGGGCTCGAAGAATGAGTCCTCCCGATAGTCCAGCAGTGGCCAGTGCGACCAACAGCCACGGGTGAGGGAACACCTGTAGGAAGTAGAAGTTAAGGACGGCGATTGCCCCGGCGATGCCTGCCCCAAACGGCAAGAGCCCCAGGCTTAGGGCGAGATAAGCTACCGCCGCAGCCGCGCTGGCGTACAGAAGGGATAGCCACAAACGTTGTGCTATCGCATCGCTCATTCCGAGCGCGTGAACTGCACGGATCATGGTTATCTCGGCGAGATAGACGATGCTGTAAGACGGACTCCCGGTCCCAATTGTGATGTCATTCCAATGAGCGGTGTAACTACCCTCCCACCCTTGCCGAATTGGGGGTGCGGTGTCTCCTCCAGCGATGACATATCCGGGCCGAAACCAAGTTTGGGCAAAAGATAGGGCAAGAAGCCCCGGAATGAGACAGGCGAGAATGCTGGCTCTAACCTTAGGGGTCATAGCTACCTGGATTGGCCGTGCGGGAGCAGTTGTAAGAGAGTGCCGGGTGATAGTCAAACAATTTGAAGATCGCTAACGCGAATAATCCATGGTTCAGGTCATTCATGTCGCAAGCATAGATAGGAAACCACCATTCAATCGATCGCATGACACCACGGTTATTTTGTAGGGGGCCCTCCGCATTGGCGATCATTCTGTTACTTGTGGTGGTTGGACCCTTGTTGGGCGGGAATGCTGCGCTCTTTCTCGACTGGGTAATCGGGCCCCGGCATACGCCTGACCCCGCCGCATGGGGTCTTCCTTCTGCTTCGAGGACCGAAATTCCTTTTGATCTCGCTCTCCACGAAATATATCGAAGCTTCTCGTGGGGGGTTCTTCGTCTCATTCCGATCATGCTAATTGGTTTGGTCTCTTGTTACGTGCTCACCATGCTACTAAGAGGCAGCCGTTTCGCTACCCCCGCGGTAGCCGCCTTACTTCTTCTGAATCCGTTTGTATTCGACCGGATTTTGGCTGGCCACTTCGGCTTGTTGCTCGGTTACGCTCTTCTGCCGCTTCTCTTTTCGATTTTGCTCCGAAATCGCTCCTTTAGATTGCCGGGTCAAGCGATTCGGGCGGGATTATTAATCGCACTTCTGATCGCTCTTTCACCACACTTCATCTTTATTGCGGGCATCGCCGTTATCGCTGTGGTTGTTGTATCAACCCTTCATCATGACCGCTTTATCCCCGGACGAATCGCCACGACCTGGCTGATCGCCGGACCCCTTTCGCTGTATTGGCTGATTCCAAGCGCCGTGAGTTTGGCGACTCTTGACAGACTCACTCCGAGTGATCTCAAGGCATTTCGTTCGGTCGCCGACCCGCATCTTGGATTGTTTGCAAATGTGGCTGGCCTCTACGGCTTCTGGCATCGGGAATGGCCATTGCCGAAGGATGGTCTTCCAGGTTGGTGGGCGTTCATGCTTGCCATGTTGGTTGTCATCTGTGTCGGTGCTTGGCTCGGACTGCGTGATCCAGAACGCAAACGCCTTAGCCTGACGCTGCTCATCTCCGGCATCCTCGGTTTTTTCTTGGCGCTTGGCGATCAGGGCCCCACTGGTTCGATCTTCCTTTGGATGTTCAACCATGTCCCCGGGTTCAAGATCATGCGTGAACCGCAGAAGTTCCTCGGCCTGCTCCTGATCGCCTATGCGTTCTTCTATGGCATCGGCTCCGAGTGGCTCGTGAACGGCTTTCGAAAACGATGGTTGAAGGCGGCGATGGCGATAGTGCTCATCGCGCTTCCGTGCATCTATACCTACAAGATGTTCTGGGGCTTCAACGGGTACGTGAAGCCCTCGAAGTTTCCCGACTCGTGGGCACAGGCCGACAGGTTGATGGGTGATGGCCCCGAGAAAGCATTGGCATTGCCATGGCACCTGTACATGGCTTTCCCTTGGACGCAGAATCGATTGGTGGCGAACCCGATGAGCTCTTACTTCCGTCGCGAGACCATCGTGGGTGACAACATCGAGCTGAATGACATCAAGACTCAGTCGGACAGTCCGCGATCGCATTATCTCGAGTTCATGTTCGCTCAGGGTAATCAGACGGAGCACTTCGGCAACTTGGTTGCGCCATTGGGGATCAAGTACATCTTGCTGTCTAAGGAGACCGATTGGCAGAACTACCGATGGATAGAAAACCAAACTGATCTGCGATTGCTCAAGGAATGGAGTGATCTGCGGCTTTATGAGAATCGGAACCCGGTCCCGCTCGCGTATTCGACCGATCGCAAACTCGAGCTCGCCGATCTTGGCGAAGTTGCCCAAGCGGCCAACTCCGTCCGTCTAACCGACTATGCGGTGACTATCGGGGGTCAGGCAAACGGTTCGGGCGAAAGTCCCGTTTCGAGCCAGTCGGTGCCCCTGACAAAGCACAGCCCGGTCAACTACGAGACGTCGGGCCCTGTTGGCGGGCGGTATTTGGTGTTCACCGAGCCTTACGATCGGGACTGGGCCTACCGGGGAACGCTGTCGGCTCCGAACCTTGGGGCGACGAATCTGTTCGAGACGGCACCAAGGGCCGGAGCCCACATCCGGTTTCTTCGATGGCGCCTAGTGCTGACCGGATACCTCATCAGTGGTGGGACATTGCTGGCTTTATTTGGGTTTCTCGCCTACGACCTGCTAAAACGTCGTCGCGAAAAACGGACAAACGACTTGACTCCGGCATCTTGGGGCTTATAGGGTCACCAGACCAACTCCGGTTAACTGTGGAAAGGTCCGTGAATGTCTGAGGCGAAAAAGCATCCCTGGGTTTCATCGATACTGGTAATGCTCGTTCTAATTGGACTTGTTGTGAGCGCCCTTGTTTCTTCAAACTCAAGCCCGTCTCACGTCTTGAGCACCGGGTATGGGACAACGGCAGGCCCCCTGGGCTCATTGCCCGGAGTGTGGCGTTCGGCGAACTGGTTCTTGCGCAATTCGCTGACCGCTGGCGGCGGCGACATAGCCTTCGGGTTCGGAAATGCTGACGATGTCCCCCTGATGGGCGACTGGAACGGCGACGGGACCAAGACGCCCGGGGTTTTCCGTAACGGTTTCTGGTTTCTTCGCGACAGCAACACCAGTGGAGCCGCCGTGCACAGCTTCTATTACGGGTCCCCGGGTGATATCCCGTTCGTCGGCGATTGGGACGGCGATGGGGTGGACACACCTGGAGTTTTCCGGCACGGGAACTGGTTCCTTCGCAACAACAACTCAGGGGGTGTAAGCAACATCGACTTTTACTTCGGGAACCAGTCCGGCGATGTCCCCGTCATAGGTGATTGGGACGGCGATAAGATCGACGAGGTAGGTGTCTTCCGCAATGCAAACTGGTTCCTACGGCTAACGAACACCTCTGGGGCCGCAGACATCGCATTTTACTTCGGCAATCCGGGCGACAAGCCGGTCGCAGGAGACTGGGACGGCGATGGTGACGCCGGACCTGGGGTCTTCCGTTCGGGGAACTGGTTTGTGAAGAACGACACATCATCTGGAAGTGCACCAGCCTTCTACTTCGGCAACCCGGGAGACACTCCGCTTGTCTGGAGACACGCTTAAGTCCATAAGAATCAAACTAAAAAGGGGCCAAGTCACGTGACTTGGCCCCTTTTAGTTGGTTAGGCACGTCTTCGATCCGAAATGCCGAGCGACCGAGCCCGAACCGCCAAACGGCTATAATCCCTGTGTTCCCATTTTCCTCTCTCAAGGAGTGTATTAAGTATGTCCAAGATTCTCGTTACAGGCGGCAGCGGTACCATCGGTAAGCCACTGGTCAAAGAACTTCGCGACCGAGGCCACGATGTATGGATCACTGAAACTCATCATCAGGCCGATGCTCAATCGATAAGAGCCGACGTTGGCGAATATCGTCAAATCGAGCGCGTCTTGGAGATGGGCTTCGACTACGTTTACCACCTGGCCGCCGAGTTCGGCCGCTGGAACGGAGAGCACTACTACGAGACCGTCTGGCAGACCAACGTTATAGGCACGCGTCACATCCTCGAGCTTCAGAAGCGACTTGGCTTCAAGCTGATCTTCGCCAGTTCATCTGAGATATACGGTGATCACCACGCGGACGTTTTGTCCGAAGACATTCCCCTTAACCACTCGATCATCCAGCAGAACGACTATGCCGTCACCAAATGGGTGAACGAAGTGCAGATCATGAACTTCGAAGCCAGGCACGGATCGCAAACGATGCGGCTCCGCTTCTTCAATGCGTACGGACCGGGCGAGTATTACCATCCTTACCGAAGCGTCGTTTGCTTGTTCTGTTACAGGGCTCTACACGAGATCCCCTACCAGGTTTACGAGGGATATCACCGAGTTTTCATGCACATCGATGACTTCATCCCGACTCTGGCCAACGCGTGCGAAAGATTCATCGCCGGCGAGGTAGTCAATATCGGCGGAGAGGAATACCGGAGCGTCAAAGAGCTTTCAAGTCTGGTGCTCGGCTACCTTGGCAAGGACGATTCCATAGTTGAATACCTGCCCGAAGATAAGCACAACGTACAGAACAAGAAACCTGACATCTCAAAGGCCAAGGAGCTCTTGAGCCACAACCCAACTATCACCCTGGAGCAAGGTATCCCACAAACGATCGATTGGATGAAGGAAGCATACGGATTCGTGCCGGTTCGATGACAACAGATCCAGTACTCAGCCTCATAGTTCCTTGTTTGAACGAGGAGCAGAACATCAGCGCCCTAGTAGAAAAACTCCAAGACGTGCTGGAATCGAACAGCATCGCGGGTGAGATCCTGATCGTGGACGATTGCAGCGACGACTACACATTCAAAGAGGCGCTGCTAACCGAGCATCGATACTCTAATGTCCGCGCACTTCATAAGGGCCTTCCTCGAGGCATCGGGAACGCCATCAGGTTTGGTATCGATCATGCGCGCGGGACGGTTGGTGCCGTCGTGATGGGTGATCTGGTTGATCCCCTACACGCCCTGCCAGATTTCGTTGCCCAGGTTCAGGATCAGGGAGTTCACCTAGCGCTCCTTTCGCGGTACATGGATCATGAGGATTCCAGGTCGATACCCTCTTCCTACCGCTTTTACCAGATGCTCTTCAGGGGGATTTGTCGATGGCTACTGGGGACTCACGTGCGCGACATCACCTATGCCTACAGAGGGTTTTCGCTCGAGTGGGTCCGCGCGTTGGGGTTGAAATCGGAAGGCTTCGAGATATCTCCTGAGATGACTCTCAAGACATTTCAGTCGGGTGGCAGGATCGTTGAACTCAAGGGACGACAGGGCAGGAGGATGGTTGGGGAGTCGAAGTTCGTCTTCTCGAAAGAAGGGTTCGGCTATGGGCGCGTGCTGTTGGAGGCCGTGGTTGCGCGGTTCTCTGGGACAGCTGCGCGCAAAAGAAGGCGGGCTACAACCCTGGACCTCAGGCCAGCATTCGCGATCGAAGAGACATCGTCACGCGCCGCCGAAGGTCTAGAGTCGAGGCCAACCGGCTTCTCAACCGAGGCAGAAGCGAGCCTCGCGGGCACACGAAATACGCAAAGTCACTCTGAATAACACCGTCGACTAGGAGCCTATGCTCATATTCGATCAGGTCTTTGATCACCAGGAGATCCTCTTCGGCATCCACGTCGAAGTTCGCAAATATGTTTTCCAAAAGTAGGTTCAAGATGGTCCCGCCATAAGGGATGTGTCTCATCTTCGGGAAATTGCGCTTCAAGATCCGGGGGATGTCATCTGAGCGGATCGATTCAGTGGGATCCCAGTCTCGCCAGTGCCTCCTTGGATAAACCGGATATTCATTCTTGACAGCGCCGACCACCGGATTCCATCGAAGGCGCTCTGGCATCCTGAGCAGTATTTCCTTAACCAGCTCTTGCTGCTTATGTGGAAACTGGAACTGGTTCGGCCCAACGAATTCATTCGCGATGAAGGTACCGTGCGGCTTCAAAGTCTTGTTGATCTGGCAGATCAGCCTTTCCAAGTGCGACACATGATGCAGGGCCATGTTCATATGCACGACATCGTAGGTCGACGCCGGTAACTTCATGACATTGGCGTCGCCAACTAGGAAATTCACATTCGTTATCCCGCGGCTGGCTGCTACGCCCTTCGCTACGTCAACAGCCATCGCCGAAGGATCGATAGCGTCCATCGTGTCGAAGAGGCCGTTTGATGCCATCTGAAGCTCAAGGTTTCCGTTTCCGCACCCAATGCTGAGCCATCTCCCCCTAGGGAGTGCGAATGCGGCCGCGGCTCTTTCACCCCAGGTCTTTCCCGGGGCTTCTCCGAATATGAGAGGCCAAACGTGGTTCTCGACCATCCAAGAGCTGTCGAGCCATCCCGAAGCGGAACCCTCTGCAGCCGACTCCGCCTGCTGGCCCCATCGGTCCGGCGGCTGAGAAGTGGTTGTCGCGACGGGTTCCACGGTGGCGGCCTTCGTGGAAGATTCGATCGACTCGGCAAGAACGTCTTTGCTGCTGAAAAGACTCCTTGCGCGCCACCTGGCAGCCTGGAATGCGAACGTCACCCAGGTTCTGTACACGTCGAGTGGATGCTCCTGTTGCACGCGGTCAGGATATCGTAAGCCACTGACGCGCTAGAGAGGACCCAACGATCGAGGCAGCGCATTACCTGGGAGCTATGGGGTTCATCTCCTTGCTTCTATTGATATCCGGAGCGTCCGCGGGCACTCTGATGATCAGACGAGATGATCGCGATCTGATCACCGTTATGGCGATCCCTTTCGCGGTGGCGCTATTCGGGGTCTTCGCCGTCATTCGATTATTCATTTGGAAGACGGCGCCCAATCAAGCCTTGCTCGTCATATTGGCTCTTGTGGTCATCGCAGCTGCGGTCACCAGCTGGGGAACCTTATTGGGTTCGATCTGGAATCCAAGGTTCCTTATTCCCATAGCCTTGGTCTTCACATTTACGTCGGCCTACGTCACCTTGTCTCTGGACCCTCCAGGTATCACGCCGTACGCGAGAACGTTCTTTTGGAATCCTGTGAAGATACTCGGCGCAGATGACCATCTGCAGTATCGCACCGCCCAATTCGTCTACAACAGACTTGATGTTCAAACAGAGAATTTTTATTACCAATGGACCATCACCGATAGGACGCCGCTAGCTGGCCTGGCCTTTTCGGAGTTCGTAAGAACGATAGGCAAGTCTCTTCCCAAGACCCCTCTCTACGGACTGCCGCAGAACCTGCAAGGGTGGCGCATACCGGATCCATACTCCTATTGGCTGTACAGATTGTTCATCATGCTCGCCAATGCATCGGTCATTGGGGCCGTTGGTTACCTTGCGCTGAAGCGGTTCGGGCGGCGCGTCTCCTCGATCGCCATGGGTGTTGCTGTGGTGATGCCGTTCACACTTCTCCAGGTGATGATGAGTTATCCCAAGATGCTGGTCGCGGCTTATCTCGTTGTCGCGCTGGCCATCTTGATGGATGACGGGCCTTTGTGGCTCAGTGGTGCGTTGGCAGGACTCGCATATCTGACCCATCCAATGGCCCTGCTATATCTCCCGGCGATGGGGGTGATCTTGATTGCCAAGCGCTTTGGCGTGAAGAAAGCCGCTATGCGGGCCGTGGCCTGGTTGGTTCCGATAGTTATTCTCGCAGGCGCCTGGCATGTTTGGGCATTGGGAACCGGCATCTCCAGCAGTCGCACGCTTCTTTACCCGCTTGGCGCCTACACAGAATCTGCGGATCCTCAAGAGGTTCAAAGGGTAAAGGATCAAGCGGTTCGGCAACTTAGGGAGCATCCTTTCGAACGGATAGTTGAAGTTCGCGCTGTCAGTTTCGAGTCAACGTTCCTTTCGGTTCCGGACTTTCGCTGCCGAGGATTACCGCGCAACGAAATGCTCTACTGCTTGACCACCTGGACGATCCCGGGTGCTCTCGGATTCGGGTTCGTTGCTCTTGCGTACGTTGGCCTTTTCATGATCTCTCGAAGCAAGCCCAGGCATTGGCTTTACATCGGTGCCACGGTCCCTTTCCTGACATTGCTCATGTGGGGTATCGATGGCCGGGGGCTCGTCCCCGAGTTCCTTCACCCTTTTTGGGCGATGCTCATCCCGCTCGGCGCATGGCTGTTAACTATGACAAGACGATTCTGGTCCATCCTGGTTGTGGCATCCCTGTGCGCGCAAGGTTTACTTGTCGCCAGACTTAGCTTCGATTATCCAACCAAATTTGCAGACGACGGAATCGGTCTGCTCGGCTATCTGATGTTCTTCGCAGCCGCACTTGGATGCGCTGCCTATGGTCTCGCCTCGGCTGCATCCCCCGCCGACGCAGCACCTGAGGCAATTCCCTAACTTCCGAGTAGCCTTTGGGAGATCCGTTTCGCCGCGTGCTCCCAAGTGAGGTTGGCTGCAACGTGATCTGCAGCTATGGCACCTTTGGCTTTTGCGTGAGCGGGGTTCTCGTACAAACTTCTCATCAGATGTTTGAGGTGATCCGTGTCGGGCTCAGCCCAATCGAATCCTTCGTAATAGGGACAGCGAGCCTCGGCTGGAACCATCTTGTAATCGATCATGTAACCGGTTTCATCTGTCACGAAATCGGTTGGGCCGCTCCAGTTGGTCGTGATGACCGGCAGTCCGCATGCCATCGCTTCGAGCACGGGTTGCCCCCAACCTTCACCACGACTCGGTAGCACGAAGGCGTCCGCAGACCTGTACAGGGCTCCCATCTGGTAATCGGCAAACTCGGGATTGATAAGGACCGTGATTGGGGCGCTGTCGGGGATGTCTAGTTTGCCTATCTCGGCAGGGATGTTGACGAGCGGGTCTCGATTGAAGACCGAGAGAAGAAGCATGGCGTCGTCTGAGTGTTTGAATTCCTCAGCGAAGGCTTTGATAAGCAACTCCGGAGCTTTTCGTTCTCCCCACTCAAATACGGATAGAAACACAAACTTGTCCGAAGGTCGAAATCCCTTGATCCCCGGATGGAAGTAGTTGGGGTCAACCCCTAGAGGCATGACGTGGATGGGGACCTTCACTCCGCTGTTCTTGAATGTCTCGATATTGAAGGAGGCCGGGACCCAGACCTCATCCATTTCATTGCATCCATCGACCCACCGTTTCGGAAGCCCGGTGACTTCGAGCATCGTCCAGCCGATCCTTCTTTTGCCTGCGATGGTTGGGAATGCTTCTGCGATGCAAAAGCCGACATGACTGCCTCCTTTGGGCATCTTCCTTTTCAAGATATCCGCCAGAAGAAGGTCGGTCGGCGTCTGATCATGATCTCCATAGGCGTTGCGATAAGAAAGCTTGATGCCCTCGAAATGCATGGCCGTCATCAGTTTTCTCGATTGAACTGCGTACCCCAGGGGGCTATGGATGACCGAGTGCCAACCGATGGAGTTGGAATACCTTTCCTCTTCCAGCCAATGACTCCACTTCTTCTTGAACACATCTCGCGACTTCAGATAGATCGACCAGAAATCGACCTTATTTTCTCGGGTGCTCGTGTTGTGATGATGTACGGGGCTAACCCCACCTGCATACATGATCTTGAACCCCAACCGCGAAGCCCTGAAGCAATACTCGGTGTCTTCGAAATAGGCAAAAAGGTCTTCATCGAGTAGGCCAACCTTTTCGATACAGTCACGACGAAGATAGGCAAGAGCGAAGATAGTGCATTCGATCTCTCTGTCGGTGGTGTATTGACCGATATCGAGCTCGCCGCCGCCGATCTGGTGCCCGTACAACTTGATCGGGGGCATATAGCTGCCGGCGTGGTTGAGTCTTCCTTCCGGGTCGACCATCCGTGTGCCAACCACGCCCACGCTTTGCTCTGAGTATGCGACCGACTGGAGTTTGCTCAGCCAGTCTGAGTCATTCACCAGGATGTCGTTGTTCATCAAGATGACGTCCTCATCCGTGGACGTCGCTCGGATGCCTATGTTGCAACCCTTCGTGTAACCCAGGTTCTCGCCATTTTGGATCAGCGTGATGAAATCGAGGTCCTGGAGATATTCGATACTGCCATCGACGCTCCCGTTGTCTACAACGATCACTCGAAACGAGTCATGACGAGTAACTCTCTGCAAGGTTTCAAGGCACATCTTTGTGTATTCGAGCGCGTTCCAAGTGAGGATGATTATCGCGACAGGTTTGTCACTCATCGGTGTCACTCGCTTTGGTCGCGATGGCTGAATAATGCTGCGGGCCATAGATCACTTGGTTCAATCTTTGGACATTGTGCTGGATGGTTTGCCAGCCGGCTTCTTCAGCGAGTTCTGGCGGGATGTCCTCAAGGCGGGTACCGTCTGGCACCGGCAAGATCCGTTCGATGCGCACATCGGCGAAACCCGTCGCCTCTAGCGCCCACCGGAATGCCTCTGGGTGGATCGGCTTTATGTGCGTTAAGTCTACGTAGAAGAATGAATGGAAGATGAATAGCGACTCGGGATTGGGTGTTTCAAATACTACGAGTCCGCCGGGTTCTAACTTCCTGAAGCAAAGATCCAATAACGTCATCAGTTCAGAAGTCTTGAGGTGCTCGGCAACTTGACTGCAAAAGATGCCGTCGATAGAGGAGGATGGGATCCGTCTTAGGTGTTCGATAGCATCGCCTACGAGTACTTCAAGCCCCCTTTCGCGGGCAGCTTCGACCATCCCATCATCGAGGTCGACGCCATACGCGCTGATGCTTTCGTCGCGCATCGTCTGAAGGAACTCGCCGCGTCCGCAGCCAATGTCCAAAACCCGCTTGCATCCTCTAAAGAGCGGAACGTACGGCTCAAGCAGGTGCCGGGTGCTTTCGAAGCTACCGCGATGCCGGTCTTCGAAGCCCCTGTATTCGAGCGCGGCTTTGGTTGCAGCCGGCAGGTCGGTCATTGCCTGAACGTCACCTTGCACGCCCGGATTGCCGGACGTTAGGTCTACAAGCATCAGATCGATCTTGTCCTCGCTTGCGGCCAGTGCGGTCTTGGATTCGAAGCGAACCGATGCAAGACCTGCCTCAAGTCGCTCATGCGAGGCCCGCATCTTCTCCGCAACGTCGAGTAGGGCCTGGTTGAACTTGCTTTGCTGGTCGGTGATTGGAATCATGTACCAGCGCAAGGCTCGCCTGATGAGGCGTTTGGTGAAGCCGATGACCCGACCAAACGCTGGACGAGCTGACCCTGCCTGGAATTCCGTCACCAGCACAGCTGGGGCTCGCAAGGCTCCGATCCCGTATTCATCATCGCCCTGTCCCTCGATCACCAGGAGGTTCGAAGATGCGGAACGCGCCTGCTTGTTGAGAGCCGTTTCGACTCTCAACATAACCGTGCCAACATCATTGCCGCGAAGCGTTAGGGATCACCACTTCCGAGGGTAGTTTAAGAGGGACAAAGAGCCCAATCGACCACCGGAGTTTACCAAATGGGTGAGGCCCTTCGGTCCAGGTATCCAAATGGATGCCGATATCAACATCCATGAAACGCTTAACTGCCGGGATGCTGGCTGCCCTGGCCATCTCGATCTTCATGATCGCGCCCGCGCAAGGCAATCATGGCACGGAAGCTGGGGCGACCCTAAGGGCAGGGTGGCCCGTGAAAACGGACGATCCGGCAACCGGGGGGCAGTTGAACCAGCCGATCGAAGGGATGTCTGGGCATTCGGGTTGGGTCAAGCACTCGTCACCCACCTTGGCGAACCTGGATGCTGACCCAGCCCTCGAGATCGTGGCGGGATCTTTGGACGGCAAGGTTTATGTGTGGAATCCAGATGGATCGCGGATGGCGGGGTGGCCACGTCGCCTGGACGCATACTCAACTCCGACGGGACCCATCAACGGATCGCCCGCGGTTGGTGACGTTGACGGTGACGGAAAACCCGAAGTTATCGCGGGAAGCGACAATGGGTGGGTCTATGTCTGGCATCGCGACGGTACACCGGCGGCGAACTGGCCGCAATTCACTGGCTTCAACGGCGACTATCCATCGCGCTGCGCTACCAATGCGTGTACCGGCGTTTGGGCTGGGCCAACCATCGCTGACCTCGATGGTGACGGGACATCTGAGATCATCGTTGGTTCTTTCAGTCACAAGATCTGGGTTTTCAGAGGCGATGGATCTGTGATGTACGGCTGGCCTCGAGATGTTTGGGATGGCGTTGCTTCTTCGGCGGCGGTCGCCGATCTCGACGGAGATGGCGCATCAGACATCGTCATCGGATCGGATCTTGAAAGCGATTGCGCCAACTGCCCACCGTACGGGACGCTCAGGAGGGGTGGACTGGTCCACGCTTTCAGACTTGACGGCACTGAGATCCCGGGTTGGCCCGTACAAACGGATTCGTTCCAATGGTCTTCCCCGGTTATAGCCGACCTTGATAAAGATGGTTCACCCGAGGTCATCTCCGGAGGGGGCTTCTTTCCGTCTGACTCAACGTCGGGGACCGAGACTCGGGGGCATCACGTTTACGTCTGGGATGCATCGGGCCACCTCAAATGGCGTCATGACACTGAAGGTGTGGTCATTGGATCTGTGGCGGTTGCGGACATGAACGGTGACGGCTATCCGGAAGTGGCAGTTGGAACGGCAGGGTACTCTCGCCCCGATGGTTCAGTGGTAAACGGCCAGTTGAGCCTGCTTATGTACAACGGTTTCAGGATGTGGTCAACGTTCGGCATCACTCCCTCAGCATCGAATGGCAGTGGATCGTATATGGGCGGACCCGTACTGGCCGATGTAACCGGAGACGGCAAGCCGGAGGTCGTGGCCAGCGATGCCGATTTCCATGTGAAGGCATATTCGATCAATGCGGACCTTGTCATGGATAAGGGAACCAATTATTCGATGGTCAATTCCCCCGCTGTCGGCGATCTCGATGGAGACGGCAAGAACGAAGTGGTAGCTGCATCAGCGGAATTCATCTCTGGGAGCGGTTCGATCATTGATCGAAGGGGCGAGCTATGGGTCTTTAATACCAATGGTGTTGGAGGGTTGGCCTGGCCGCAGTTCCAATCTCGGGCCAACAAGAGCGCGGGGTTTCTTGCGTACGGCGCAGGGTTCCACGGTGGGGTCAGAGTTGCTGTGGGAGACATAACGAGCGATCCTGGCGACGAGATCGTCACTGCTCCCGGACCGGGTGGCGGCCCCCACGTAAGAGTCTGGAGCGTAGCTTCCGGAACACCAACTGTCGTAGCGCAGTTCTTCGCTTATGACGTTGGTTTCACCGGCGGAGTATTCGTTGCGACGGCCAACGTGGATGGCTTGGGTAAAGACGAGATCATCACTGGCGCTGGAGCCGGAGGCGGACCTCACGTACGCGTTTGGTCGGTCGGCCCATCTGGGATCAACGTAGTGGATCAATGGTTCGCATATGACATCTCCTTCTCTGGCGGCGTCAGAGTTGGCGGAGGGAACGTGAAGAACAACGATGCTGCCGAAGAGGTCATCACGGGACCAGGTTCCGGCGGCGGTCCCCACGTTCGTGTGTGGGACGTTGCGTCGGGATCAGCCACTATCGCCGCCCAATGGTTTGCATATGACCCCGGATTCTTAGGGGGCATATTCGTTGGATCGGCGGATACGGCTCCCGGTCAAGGCGGCGACGAAGTTATCACCGGAGCCGACATGGGTGGCGGGCCGCACGTGAGGACTTACTCGGTTGACTCGGCTACTTCGGCGCCGACCCTTCGGGCAGGTTTCTTCCCTTACAGTGTTGGGTTCGGCGGAGGGGTTAGGGTTGCCGGGGGGCAAGTTGATGGAGTGGGCGGGGCTGAAGTGATAACCGGAGCAGGCCCAGGCGGGGGACCTCACGTTAAATGCTTCCCACCCGCCCTGTCGCCAACTGTGTGTTCCTTGTTTCCATTCAGTCCTTCGATCTCGAATGGCGTATATGTGGCCTTCGGGAGCATCGCGGGCGTTAATGAAGTAGTAAGCGGATTGGGAGCCGGAGGCCTTCCCGTAGTCAAACTGAATCTCGTGTGACTAAAGCGTTTCGACGCTGATTTCGCAATCCATCTGCATATTTCCGACGTCAGTACCCGTGTTTACCAGCCAGAACGTGTAGGAGCGTTCCTGCCAGTGATAGGCGGTTTGCATGTCGCGTGAATGGACGGCCACGGTCACCTGGTATTTCTCGTCCTTGAGTGGTAATTCGTCGATCTTGAAATGGATCCTGCGTTTACCTTCAGCAAGTCCAAGATCCAGGCCCCGGATAGCCGTGTTTGTTCCGAAGATGGTTTGATCGCGCTGATCGTAAATCGTGATTCCAACCACGGGATCGTCGATGGGTTTGGTGAAGGCGACATCGATAGCAACTTCTAGATATTCGCCCGCTTGGAACATCTGCCGCTCTCGGCCATTTGCATCCCTGATGGCGACGGCAACGATCCGTGCTTCACGGGTACCTCGCTCTTGCAGTGGGCCCGCTTCGAGATGGGCTTCTCCATGGATAACCTCACGGAATGTCCTTACGACGTCTGGTGAGGGGCCGAACGCCCTTAGTTCACCATGGTGCAAGAAAGCGGCTTTATTGCAGATCTGTCTGACTAGGTCGACGCCGTGGGTGACGAAAACGATCGTTCGTCCTTCCCTTTGGAAAGAACGGATGCGATCTAGGCACTTGCGTTGAAAGGCTTCGTCGCCAACCGCAAGGACTTCATCCACAAGCAGAACCTCGGGATCGACGTGTACGGCCACGGCGAATCCCAAACGAACATACATGCCAGATGAGTAATGTTTCACCTGCATATCGATGAAGTTCTCGATCTCCGAGAAGGCCACGATCGCGTCGAAGTGCTTTTCGGTTTCCTTTTTCGTGAGTCCCAAGATCGAGGCGTTCAGAAAAACATTCTCCCGCCCTGTTAACTCGGGATGAAATCCTGCACCAAGTTCCAAAAGCGATGCTATCCTTCCGACGGTTTCAACGGTTCCCGAGTCAGGTTGAAGGATGCCCGCGATGACTTTCAACATCGTGCTCTTACCTGATCCATTGGCGCCTATCAGACCGAATGTCTCGCCGTGGCCGACAGATATGGTGACGTCCTTAAGCGCCCAGAATTCTTCGTAGCGTTGACGTGACATCTTGACGACCCGCTCCTTGAGCGTCTGCGGCCGTTCGTGATACAGACGAAACTTCTTGGACAGGTCTTTGACGCTGATCGCGCTTTGGCTCAAAGTTCCTCCGCCAGCCTGCTCTGAAGCTTTCGAAAAACGGACCACCCGATCATCAGCAGGACCAAGGAAGCCGCTCCCACATAGCCAAGGCGAAGGAAATACCAACCGATCGGTTTGTCGATCAGCACGCTCACGGCCTGGCCTCCTGCTGCCTTTGGACTGACCTGAGAGTACAGGGCGCGCTGAAAGCCCATCGAAATGGCTGTCATCGGATTGAGCAGATATATGGTCCAAAGGACTGGGATCTTCTGTAGCCGCGGCTGGATGGTTGCGATACCGTAAACGATCGGTGTCATCCAGAACCACGCGAGAAGGATCAGCTCGAGTAGGTATTGCACGTCTCTGAAGAACACATTGAGACTCGCGACGATGAAAGACAATCCAACGAGGAAAATGACTTCGACTAGGAGTGCAAACAGAAGTAAAAGCATGCCCTGATTCCAGAACCGAACATACGTCGTCACAGCCATAGCCGCCATAAGGACGCCCATCTGCAGCACGAAGTTGAACAAGGCGGCGCCGATAGCAGACAGCGGCAAGATTTCTCGGGGGAAATAGATCTTAGTGACGAGGCTAGCGTTCCCAATGATCGAACCTGTTGCTCCCATCAATCCTGCGGAAAGCAAGTTCCACGCCAACAAGCCGGAAAGAAGGAAGAAGTGGAACCAGGGCACACCTCGGCCGAGAAAGATTCCGATAACCACGCTGAAGATGACCAGATAGAGCAGCGGGTTCAGCATCGACCATAGGAAGCCAAGGCTCGAGTTCTTGTATCTGACCTTCAGTTCTCTTCGAATGAGATTTACGAGCAATTCCCGATAGCCGAACAGTGATCGCAAGTAAGGGATCAAGGGCGCAGGCTTTGCCTTGCGCACGGCATGAGGTTGCTGCGTTTGCATTATCTAAGGAGCCTCCGAGCTGCGAGAAGCGCAGTGTCGTTGCAGATTATAGAGGCGGGAAGGTCACGAGGGATCCATCGACGTGTCGAAGGCTCACCAGGGGATAAGAGTTCGGTCCTCCGCTCAATGCTAGCGCGGAGGTGTTACTTGATTCGAAGTGGCCCGAAGCTATTCGTACTCCATGGATGATGTCGTCTCGGTACAAGAAGAACTCATTCAGCAGGGATCCGCTTGGTGTGAAAACGCGTACATGAGGCCCGCCAGTTTCACCCGCTCCTGTGACGATGGCCGGTTTTCCATCGGGCATGGTGACACTGCCAAGGTATACGCCGCCTAAGAAGTGCCAGTCGTAAGCCCAGAATTCGCCGATCTGCTGGAAAGAGCCGGATCGATACTTCCAGACCTTTATCTGTGGCCCGCCCGAAGGGCCGGGCGCGGTCACGATCTCGTCACCAGGCAGCCCATCAAGGTCTGCGGCCGCGACCCTAACGCCACCTTTGAAACCGATGTCATAAGGGAAGAAACCGGCCAGGAGCGTGCCATCTGGCTTGAAGACCCGTACGTGGGGTCCGCCACCAGGGCCGGCGCCCGTGATGATTTCATCGGAGGGGAGGGAATCGACATCGCCCGCTGCCACGTAGACCCCGCCAGAGAACCCAACGTCATAGGCGAAAAATCCATTGCCGGTTGCGGTTCCCGTGGCGGTAAAGATCCTGATGTGAGGTCCGCCCCCGGGCCCTGCTGCAGTCACTATATGTTCGGGGCCGACATCGAAACTTCCTGTTGCCACCCGCACGCCGCCGCTGAAACCAACTGAGTACGGGAAGAAGGAAGAGATCGCCGTGCCGCTGGCCGAAAACGTCCTTACATGGGGCCCCCCGCCGGCATCTGCTCCAGTTACTACCTCATCAAGATTATCGGAGTTGAGATTACCGGCTGCCACGAAGATGCCACCTAGGAATCCGGGATACGGATCGATCGACGCACTCAGTGCGCTGGTTCGTCTTCGAACCTCTGGCAAGAGGGCGTAGAGATAATCCCCTGGGCAATCTGTGGCCTGCGCGTCACGGTGCCCTGAGATGTTATCGAGAGTCACTACCGTTCCGGGGGGATATTTGTTCGAGCCGCCCGACGTCATCGTTGACATTCCCGAAGGATCGATTCCGTGCAAAGGCAGTTTCCATGACAGTAACCGGGCGATCCCATCGGACACTTCTTTTGGGGGACTTGTTGAAGTGAAGTCACCTAAGACCCCAACCCCGGTTGATCCAGTATTGAAACCCTGGGCTTGCGCGCCGATGACGGCTTTATCGATACCGCCTGCTCGTCCTTCGAAGGCTCGGCCGAAACGGTCGAGTAAGAAGTTGTAGCCGATGTCATTCCACCCGTTGGTGTCCATGTGGTACGCCTGTATGGCACGGATAATCGACGGCACTTGATCCATCGTGTAGTCGTTCCCGGTTGCGGTGTGATGGATGAAGGCCATTTTCAGTGACGATGCATAAGAAGGGGCCGTCGTTGGTGGGCGTGCGCCCCAAGCATCCCTCATGATGATCGATGGCTGGGTTCCGCTGGCCTCGGCTCGGGATGCCGGGACGGCCTGAAAGCCATCCTTCTCGACCAGATGCAGAAGAGGCTCTTGAGCATAAGAAGGCACTTTGATCTTTACCGCGGAGACGCTGCCAAGCCAAAGCGGCTCACTGATGTGCACTCCGTATACTCCGTCTGGTCGATCGGAACTGTTGACCTCGATGCTTTGCCATTCGGACCAACTCGAGTTGCCCCTTGTGCGCAGTTGTGCAGTTCCTTCCCGAGGCCCTCGCCAGCTAACCCCAGCCATGGCGATCGGTTGACTCGAACTCTGCAGGTAAGTGAAGGTCGACGGGATCGTGACCAGCCTTCCCTTGTATCTGTCTTGCATCGCGCCAGCAACGGACGGGACGATCACTACGCTGGCCGCGATCAAAAAAAAGGTAAGCGAACGGGAAACCTTCTTGATGATCACGGGACCAGCCTTGTTATCGGCCATCCGCCGGGTCCAGTAGATGCAACGACAACGCCGTTTACGCTTCCGACGCGAGCTCCATTGCTCATGTTTCCTCCGAAGACATCGAGATCCCATACATGGCTTCCGTCGATGGTAACTGTACGAACAGTTGAACCCCCACCCTCTCCTGGACCTGTGACCACGAAGTTTCCTGATGAGGTCCTCACGGTCGCAACGTACACGCCTCCGCCGAATGAGATCGAGTAAGGGAAGAAGCCGCCATTCACCTGCTCCCCATTAGCGTTTAGGACTTTTACGTGCGGTCCCCCGCCCGGTCCAGCCGCCGCAACGATCTCGGCAGTGGAGTTTCCGTCGAGATCTCCGGCAGCTACTCTGACGCCTCCCGTGAAACCGACGTCAAATGGGAAAAACCCTCGTACAAGGTTGCCGTACTTATCGAAAACTCTTACGTGCGGTCCGCCGCCCGGTCCCGCTCCAGTGATGATCTCATCGCCAGCAGAGTTGTCGAGATTCGCGCATGCAACGTAAACGCCCCCACTGAAACCAACGTCATACGCGAAGAATCCTCTTATGAGGTTTCCTGTTGCACTGAAAACTCGAACGTGAGGGCCACCTCCAGGGCCAGCGCCGGTTACTATCTCAGCCGACCCATCACCATCCAAGTCACACAGCGCAACCCGAGCGCCGCCATTGAATCCAACGTCATATGCGAAGAACGATGTGAGTCTTGCACCCATCTTGTCGGAGATAACTACCTCTGGGCCGCCTCCAGCATCTGCCCCCGTCGCAACGATCTCCTGGCCCATGTCGGTGCCCCCCGCGACGAAAACCCCGCCTCGGAAGTCATGGGGATAGGGCTCAGAAGCAAGTTGAAAGAAAGTCGATAGGAGTTGTTCGCTAGTGCGTTTATCGGCGCTAAGGCCGGCGTTAATTACTTGTCGGAATGTTTCTCCATCGACGTCCTTCGCCGGTCCACTGTTGCTTAGTATCCGGATCCCGCCACCGAATGCCTTTCGCGAAACCCTTCCTGAAACGCCATAGGGCGCTCGGATCTCGAGACCGAACAACCCCCCCGGGGCGGTTTCTGAACGCGCGTTGAGCCACCGTTCCAAGTCGGTTCCAGAAAAAGCCCGAGCCCAAGATCGGTAAGGGCTTGTCTGCTCGTCCCAAGGATCGCGCACGCCCTTTAGATAGGGCTGGGCACTGCCAAAGACATTCTCGCTGTTTTCGGTGAAACCGCCGCTCGAGGAACTGTAATAGGCCTGGATCGCATTGCCCGCATAAGTGACCAACTGCCCAGCCGTGGAGTCGACTCCAGACTTCCAGTTGGCAAAACCAGAGCCCGCTTCTTTCTCGTACCCCACGTAGTTCTGATCGGCGGTCGAGGAATACAATCCGCAGGAACATGCTGACCGATTCTGACCAAGTCGAGTCACCTTTTCGTATGCGTAAGTTCTCGCAGCCGTCGCCTGAGACTTGAGAGTTTCCATTGGCCAGCTGCTGGGGACTTCACCTAGGCCATACAAGTATTTCTCCATCGGGAGGTCTTTCATGACGGCGCGCATCTTGGAGACACTCGTTTGCCTAGTGATCTCCAATCTTCCGTGTGCGTATCGGTTACCTGGAGGGAACAGATGGATCAGCGAGCTAACGCCCGAGTCGAGTTCGCTGTCGAAGTGAAGAACAAGGGTACCGGCGGTTTGCGCGATCAGATTTGGACCTTGGGAAAGATATAGATAGTTGGCATCCGCAGAAAAAACGGCTGGGTTCCCACTCGTAGGCGCATTCACCTGATAGGAGATCGTGGAGCCTTCGATAGTCACCACGACGTTTGACGATGTGTAGAAAGAAAGATTCGACGGACCATAGCCGACATCAGCTATATGGATGCGAAGACTTGGTTGGGCAGCGGTCGAAAGAGTCGTTGACTGGTAATAATGCTGGAGTATCTGTGCATATGAGTATCCAGCCTCAGCCATCCCCTTCGATCCGTATTGACTAAGCCCAACCCCATGTCCGTATCCCGCGCCAATGAATCGGTACGTGCCAGCTGTTCCAAGCCATGCTGCGTTCGCCGGTTGCTGCCAGGTCGGCGATATAACAACAATCGAAGAGATCAGCAAGATCGCGGGGATCATGGATTTACGCTTCATTCTTTGCCTCTCTTGTATTCCGATCGGCCCCCACAACCGCCGGACGATGGCGCACTTAGTATCCTCGACTTCGATCTTTAGGGCCTTGAATGACAGTGCTTGCTCAGTTTGCGCTCTAATCAGTTTGTGCTCTAAAAGGGTTTGGCTGCCGGATTATTGGCTTCAGGGGTGCCCATGGTTTAATCCGAGGAGGTGAAAATTAACCCGAGCGCTAGCGTCGGCACTTGGTTGATCGCGGCGGCCGCCGGTGTTCTGCTCGTAAGTCTTACGAGCGTTGTCATGATCGCGTTAAGGGCAAAACCTCCATTGGTTCATGGGCCTTCAGGTGGCAGTTCGCCCGGCACCCCTGACGCCCACACTGCATCCACTCAAGCGTCACCTTCTCCCGGTTTCGGCATCACTCCTTCTTCGAAACTAGGCCGAGTGCGGTCAGACAAGAAAACATCCACCGAACCCTTCTTCTATTACTCCGTAGAGAGCCAAAGTCAACGTCAATCGTATTCCGCCGTGTTCGACATCTTCACCGAACGGGCAGACGGATCAGATCGAAGAAGGATCGTTCATAGGAAGGGCAACCTTCAATCGGTTTGCGGGCATACATACGATGTGCTCGTGGCTGTTTCAAGGAATCATGCTCTGGTCGCCGACACACGAAGAGTAGATGCCTGCTCCGAGGGGGGCACCGATTTCTTTGTCAGAGACTCACAAGGAGGACTGCTCTTCTCGAAGCAGCTTGGCCCCCACGTTAGTGCAAGCTTTGCCCCGGGAGGGAAAGCGGTTGTTGTTTACCAGAGGTTTCGCAATACCAGCGGAGAGGACATCCAGAGGATACAGACATTGGCCATCCCCTCTGGCCAGGAGATCGCACAATTTGATCAAGACCTAGGCGACCCAACCCAACCCGGGGGAGCCGATCCCTCCTCCCTAACTGCGGGTGAGGACGGTTTGATCGCATTCACCGATGCGTCGAATGGCGAAGTCACAACTATTCACAAAGATGGCGGTAGAAGAGTCTGGGCCAAGGGCAATCTCGAACGATGGCTTGACTCAAGGCGGTTGGTGTTTCGAAGCTCAGACGATCAAGCCCTTTACGTGATCGATGTGCCCGGTTCGCCCCCATTGATTCCAACCGATCGTTCTCCGAAAACAAAGATAGGTCCCGTCTGCCAAGCATTCGACATACTCGATGCCAATCATTTAGTTGGCGTCTGTCAATCAAACAATTCCTCGAAAGAGGCACTGACGCTGATCGAGATCGAACCAAACAAGACTACGATCATCGCCAACGATTTCTTGGGCTCTTCACTTGCAAGCGTTTCGCCAAAGGAAGTGGTCTATTACAGGGATCACGCCATCTACTCCATGATCATCGGAGGCAAGGAACGCAAGATCGCTGATATGGCAAACGAGGGGGTCCTAGAACCCAACCAGTAGGCTTACCTTTCTCGCTTATCGGGAGATCTGGCCGAGTAGTCGAAGGCAGGCGTTCAAATTGCGGATCGGATATGACGGGGCACCCCTGCTGAATCCTTTGACTGGCGTCGGTCACTACACCCTCAGTCTGCTCGAATCACTGCTCACGATAGAGCCCGAGGCAGGCTTCGAATTGCTTGCGGTTACCATGAGAGCCGACACCTCAAGGATCCCTGAAAGCCCCAAAGTAAAGCTTCGCCATTATCGATTCCCGGCGCGGATAGCCGTAACGGGTTGGGAGTTGCTCAGATTCCCATCGGTTGACGAGCTTTTATCTAAGCCTGACATCTTTCACGGAACGAACTTTTGGGTACCCCCACTCAAGAAGGCCAAAGGTATCGTCACCATTCATGACCTGACGTTTCTGATGTATCCGCACCTTTGCACACCGCAAGTTCAGCGCTATAGATGGATAGTTCCGCGTGTTCTGAAGCGCTGTGCCTTGGTGATCACCCCTTCCGAGACCATCCGCACTCAAGTTAATTCGGAACTTGGGTTTCCGTCTGATCGCGTCGTGGTTACTCCTGAAGGTTTGAGAGGGACGTTTCTCGGTCCTTCTTCCGAGGAGAGCCAGGTCGATCTTCTTTCGACCCTTGGCGTGTCGGGCGACTACATCTGTTTCGTGGGGACTCAGGAGCCGCGAAAGAACCTAGACCGACTTATCGAGGCATTCGCCCGCCTAGATACAGACTTGAAACTTGTTATCGCTGGTCCTGCTGGCTGGGGAAGCATCGATCTTCCGGCATTGGCTCATAAGCGTGGCCTCGACGGACGCATCTTGTTCATGGGCTACCAGCCGGATGCGGTGATAAGAGCGTTGGTTTCCAATAGCAGGGCTTTCGTTTTTCCAACCCTGTATGAGGGGTTTGGATTGCCGCCTCTGGAGGCGATGGCCGCAGGAGTGCCGGTTGTCGCATCCCGCGCTGGAGCTCACCCAGAGACACTCGGCGACGCACCCATCTGGTGCGATCCCCTGGACATCGATTCGATAACTGAGGCGATACATATCGCCACTACGAACGAACAAGTTAGAGCGGAGGCGATCGCGAAGGGCGCCGTTCATGCGGCAACTTACACCTGGGATCGAACGGCAACCCTGACTGCTGCCGCGTACCGATCTGTACTTTCCGGTGGTTGAGCGACTGATTGGTGCGCGGACAATACAATACGTAGATGACCAACTTCTCCCTCACTGAAGAGCAGGAACTTTTCCGTAAAACCGTGCGCCGATTGGCCGAAGAACGCATCGGTCCGGTAGCCGCTAAGATCGATGAGACCGACGAATTCCCATGGGAGATACATAAAGCTCTCGTTGATCAGGGATTGATGGGAGTCGGATACCCGGAGGCATTGGGCGGTGCCGGAGGGGGCCCCCTCGAGGTTTGCATCTTGGCTGAGGAGGTATCTCGCGTTTCGGCTGGGGCTAGCCTGATCCATCTTGTGAACCGACTTGGTGCCATCCCGATACTCATCGAAGGTACCGAGGACCAAAAGCGGGATGCCGTTGAAGGTATCGCCTCCGGGGAGCATCAGTATTCCTATTGCCTGACTGAGCCAGCCTCGGGCTCTGATGCTGCGGCCATGAAGTCGACGGCGGTTAGGGATGGTGATGGGTGGCGAATAAACGGGACCAAACGTTTCATCACGAACGCGGGTATCTCTGATCGTTACGTTTATTTCGCCGTAACCAGTCCCGGTGGGGATAAAGGTAAGAACATCACGGCATTCTTGATCGATTCGGGCGCTAAAGGCTTCTCGGTGGGTAAGGCCGAGAAGAAGATGGGAATTAGGGGCTCACCCACCAGGGAAGTCATATGCGACGATGTTTGGGTAAGCGACGCATCTGTCATTGGCGAGGTTGATCGCGGATTCCAGATCGCGATGAAGACCCTGGACTACTCGAGACCAACCATCGCCGCCCAAGCGCTTGGCATCGCGCAAGGGGCATTGGATTACGCCGTCGGATACGTGAAGGAACGCGAGCAATTCGGTCAGGCCATCGCGCGCTTTGAAGGGATCCAATTCATGCTGGCTGACATGGCGATGGCGGTCGAGGCTTCCCGATTGCTTACTTACCGCGCGGCCCAGTTAGTGTCAGAAGGTGACCCGAAGGTGGGCTACTTCGCAGCGATCGCAAAGGCCTTCGCTTCAGACACTGCGATGAGGGTTACCACCGATGCTGTTCAACTTCTGGGTGGATACGGATACGTCAAAGAATTTCCAGTTGAGCGGATGATGCGTGACGCGAAGATCACGCAGATATACGAGGGAACGAATCAGATCCAGCGGGTCGTCATCGGGCGCCACCTTCTGAAATGAGCTTTAGGCTGATCCTAGAGGTCGAACCTCCACGGGAACCGAACCTCGACAAAGTGTTCAAGCAGCTTGAGATCTTTGGGCCTAAAGTCGATGCGTTCTTCGTCCCCGACAACCACCTCGGCGTCCCGGCTCTTTCGTCTGTCGACATCGGTGTGGAAATAAAGCGCGCCGGGTTCAAGGCTATCGTGGGGCTGACAGCACGCGATCGAAATCTTCTTCGCTTCAAGAGTGATCTCATGACACTGCAGGCCCATGCCATCGAGGAGGTCCTCTTTCTGTATGGAGATGACATCGTCGAGGGACGCAGTTCACTCAACGTTCGAAAGATGCTCTCGGAGTCAGCCGGATACCACTTGAGAAGGGGCGCGGTGGCGACCATAGGCAAACCGTTGAGATGGCGCGAACGAGCCGACTTCATCTTCACCCAACTAGAGTTCGTTAGGGCCCGCCCAGGTTACTGGCGTGAATCGCAATCATTCTCCCAGCCTCTTTACTGTGGCGTTATCGCTCTGCCAGAAGAGTCTCTGGCCAGAAAGGTTGTGGGAAATATCCCAGGGTTGAACGTGCCACCAGGCTACTTCTCTGCGTTCGCGCAAGATCCTGAGGCTGGGTTCAAAGCTGCGATTGAAGAGCTGGACGACCTTTATAGATCCGGCGTTGATGGAGCACAGCTCGTTGTGCCGGCTGGGCGCAGGCGGTTTGCGGAGATGCTGACCGAATGGCTACACGACAGGATCCAGAAGTGATCGCCGCAGATCGAAAGAGCACCGGTTCTGAGCCGCCGCTCGACCTGTCCGGCCGCGGTGGAGGCAACGAATGGTCCCGCCTGACGGTCGCCAAAGACGTGATCACCGCTCATCTGATCCAGGGATTGCTCGAGGACCGTGGTATCCAGGTTTTGCTGGATACCAAGAACGACGCCCCGGGAGCCTTCTTAAAGCCATTCGGCGATCCGATGGCTCCGACGAGAGTAATGGTCCGAAGACTCGACCTGCCGGAAGCATCGCTTGTTCTTATGGAGATCGATGGCTCAAACGCCGATGAAACCAAGACCCCAATGCCAAACGATTCCCCGCCAGGTGGGCTTTCGCCACGGCACTCGTTTTAGGTGTGACCTTGATGATGCTGCTCGAGGTCTACGGCTTTGCGCCCTGCATCCTTCACGTCTTCTGCTTCTGATCCCGCGGGACTCGTGTTTTAGGTCCCAGGCCCTTATGTTTCCACCAGAACTTGAAAAGCGAGACGAGGTGCCATCTCCAGGCTTTCGTTAGGGGGCGGACACTTGCTCTCTGCTCTAGGTGCACGATCTCCGCTCCCGGTTCGCACCAGACTTCCCAGTCCTTTTCATGCATCCGAAGTGATATGTCGACGTCGTCGAAGTAAAGACGAAAGCGTTCGTCCATCAAGCCCACATCTTCCAAGGCTTTTCTGCGGACCATCGTTGCCGGACACGGCACCCAATCAACCTTGAGCGGCGAGTCCATCTTCCAGTCCTGGTAAAGGTTCCTCTTCACCGCGGGCAAACTGTCTACCCAGCGCCGCCATGGGCCTTTGAGTGCGAATAGAACCGGGATCGTGTACCAGCGGCGTGCGGAACTGCGTATCGATCCATCAGGAGCCAGAAGTTTCGGGGCGACTATCCCCGCATCTTCGTGTTCGTCTAGAAAGCTCGCAAGAGTTTCGATGGCATGTGGGCCGAAAATCAGATCCGAATTGCAGAGCATCACGTAGTCATCGGTCGAAGCCTTGATCCCGTGATTGAGGTTCGACGGAAGGCCATTGCGCTCCGAGCGTTTCAATATGCGAACATCGGGCCAACGCTCTGAGATGGTATGGGCTGAACCGTCGGTAGAGGCGTTATCGACAACGACGATGCTCAAGGGACGTCGAACATCGGAAGTCTTCGCCGATTCGATGGCTGGTATCAATACGCTGCCCTCATTCGTTGATACAAAGACAAGCCCAACGGAATTCATCGGTCGAGAGCCTTTAGATAGCCGTCGAATTGAAGGCGAGCCGATCTTTCCCAGGTGAAGTCGAGTGCCCTTGTCTTTCCCAACGAGCTTAGGTTGGTTGCGAATTCGGTGTCCGTGAGCAATCGGTCCATGATCTCGGTCCACGAAGCTTTGTCGTCCGGGTCGAGAAGGATGCCCGCTTCGCCGACGATCTCGGGGATGCATGTGATGTTCGATGCCATCACGGGACATCCCATCGACATCGCTTCCAAGATCGGCGCCCCGAACCCTTCGAATCTCGTTGGATAAACGAGACCTGCAGCGGCTTGGTAGAGCCCGGCGAGGTCGCGTCTTGGAACAAGGCTCAGCTGCCTCACCGAGTCCGTTATGCCAAGACTCCGTACGGCAGTTTGGATATCGGCGTCTCGCGGCCAGGGAGCTCCAGTTAGCACCAGGTCAGCGGCGTCAGCGATCGGAGCAAATGCCTCGATGAGGAATCGATGATTCTTGTGAGGGTAGGTGCGTCCCGGAAAGATGAAAAATGGCTTGTCCAAGCGATACTTCGATCTCACCTCGTAGGGTGAAGAAGGGTCATCTCCGAATAAGTTCTCTGAACCGAATGGCACCACGTCGACGCGGCTGGTTTCGATATTGAACACTCGAACGATATCGTTTGAGACCCATTCGCTGGGCACCGATACGCGGTCGGCTTTATCGAGCGAACGGGGAACGATAAATCGTAGCCAGGTCCTCTTCAGCCTGCGGAAGTTCTGTGGATAGTGAACGTATTGGGCGTCATGGAGGGTGAACACAGATGGGACTCTCCCAAGAAGGGGAGAAGTTCCCCCTCCGTGGTGCAGTAGGTCGATCTTCCGGCGTCTTGCCGCCCCATCGAGCCATAGGGTCTCCGCGATTATCCGGGGTCCCTGGGCGCCTTTCGACCAGGGCATCTCGATAACCTCTGCGCGGGAGGCCAGGCGGGGGTGAACGGCGGCGAACCCGCGGACGCCGAAGATAACCAAGTCAACGCCCAAGTCGCAGAGTGCACTGGCGAGATTCGTTAGCAGGATCTCCGATCCGCCGACATCACCCGGAATCATGAACATCAGATTCATCCCGACACGCATGACGTTGGAGGATATAGGCAATGAGCGCGGTCCATGGTGTGTCACGAGGCTTACCGCGCTGGACAGTTGTGAAGATTTGGCTGAGGGCATGAGCGCACCCGGGTCATCCGCGATACTGGCTTCCATGCGAATAGGCAGCAAGTCAAAAGACTCGATCACCGCTCAGATCGTTAGACCTGGAACCCTCCACCTAGGTCGTAGGGGCCGAAAGAGGAGCACCGGCAGGATGGTTTTCATCGGAGCGATGTTAGTTGTTGTCTTAGCTCTTTTAGCCGGAGGCGTGTTCGCGTACATCAGTCTGCATCCTCCCGGCAGAAAGCTCGACCTGAAGGTTGGGCAGGAGATCCCCAACGAGCCCATCAACGTCTTGATCCTCGGTTCGGACTCGCGAGAAGGGTTGTCGGCTGAAGAACTGAAGAAGTACGACCCTGAAGGAACTGATCGCAAAACGGGGAGGCGCTCGGACACGATCATGCTCCTGCATCTCGATCCAAAGCAGGCAAAGGCAGTGATCGTGTCTTTTCCCCGGGATCTTCGAGTAACAAAGCCCGATGGGAAAGTCGGGAAGATCAACAGCATCTACCAGCAAGGCCCCCAGGCGATGATCGATGAGGTGGCACGTTATTCAGGTTTGCCGATACAGCATTACGTTGAGGTGAACTTCGAGGGTTTCAAGAATGTTGTCAACGCCCTTGGCGGCGTTTCCGTCTATTTCGATAGGCCCATCAAAGAACCAGATAGCGGACTGAATGTGCCATCCGGATGCGTACGCATCTCTGGGGACCAAGCCCTGTCCTTTGTTCGCGTCCGAAAGATCGACAGTGATTTTGGGCGGATAGCTCGTCAACAATTGTTCATCAAGTTGATGATGAAGAAAGTAATGAGCGCAGGCACGATCTTGAATCCAGTCAAATTGATCAAGCTCGCCGACCTTTTCAGCAAGAATGTGAAGACCGACAATGACTTATCGATCGGGTTCGTTAAACAACTGGCCACGAAGCTGGGCGGTTTCAACTCAGAGAATGTAGATATGCGCCAACTCCCGGCGACACCAAAAAACATCAATGGAGTTTCGTTCGTCGTCGCGAACGAAGAACAAGGCCGTGCGATCTTCCAAGCACTGCGCGAACGCAAGCCTCTTCCCGATTACGGAAGGACCGGAGTGAGTCCGCTGACTCCTGCGGATGTTGAAGTATCGGTCCTCAACGGAACCTCTATGGTCGAGGCGGCGAAGAAAGAAGCGCAGCATTTGAAGGTGCTGGGTTTCGCCCGCGACCCAGCGACTGAGGAGATCGCCACAGGTAACGCCTCCGCGCACCAAAGGACCACGGTCTACTTCAAGCCAGGCAATGACGAAAAGGCGCGACTGGTCGCGGCGATCTATGGGGCCCAAGTGGCGCCGATGCCAGCATCGATAAACGTCGCGTCTGACGTCGCTTTAGTCCTTGGAGCCGACTACGTCGCTGGAAAGGCCACGCCCCCTTCGCCTTCTCCAAGCCCGACTGGAAAACCTCTCTCGAAGCCCAAAGCGGGTAATCCGCTAGTGAGCGACGCGATTCACGAGTGCCCAAGCAAGTGACGGAACGCTCCGGATACTCTTCGGTTAGGGTTGGCAGATGGAGAACTTGCGGATCTTAGTAACGGGTGGCGCCGGCTTTTTGGGCAGCCATTTCGTCCGCCACACTTTGCGTGCCGGAGCTTCGAACATCACGAACATCGACGCACTCACCTATGCAGGCGATCAGCGTCGTTTGGCTGAATTCGACTCCGACCCCCGTTATATATTTGTGCAAGAAGACGTGGCCGACGGGGAGGCCATGAGGCAGGTCGTCGCAGAGGAGGCCCCCGACGTTATCGTCCATTACGCGGCCGAAAGCCATGTGACCCGCAGCGAAAAACAAGCTGATCTTTTTTATCGTACGAACGTCGAAGGTACGCGGTCGATGCTCGAGGCCGCAGTAGCCAACGACGTTGAGCGTTTCATCCACATCTCGACCGACGAAGTTTACGGACCCGTGCTTGAGGGATACCTTCCCGAATCCGCCAAACCGACGGGTACTGGATTGTCGACGAGCCCGTATGCGCAATCCAAAGCGATCGCGGATGATCTTGCTTTGTCCTACTCGAACAAGTTGCAGATCGCAGTCGCTCGGCCCACCAACGCCTTCGGCCCCTGGCAGTTTCCCGAAAAGGCGTTTCCTCGCTGGATCACAAGAGCGTTACGCGGCGAACCTCTGCTCGTTTGGGGAGACGGGTTGTATATCCGCCAATGGTTGTTCGCAGAAGACTTCGCGACCGCGATCGCACTTCTCGTGACAGACGCCGAACCAGGGCACGTTTACAACGTCGGTCCTGTTCATACCCCGGAGATCACCAACATCGATCTGGTGCGATGGCTGGTTAAGTATCTCGATCTACCTGAAGACGTTATCGAATTCACTGCGTATGACCGGCCCGATCACGATAGACGGTATGCCGTTGATCCCGCGGCGATCCAAACGCTGGGATGGCAGCCGGGAGATGTTTGGAGCCAACTCGCCGCTACCGTGGATTGGTATAAGGCCAATCGTAGTTGGTGGCAGTCGCATGTCGAAGAAGCCGAGTCGATCTACGCCGATCACAAGGCATGAAACCCCAGCCAGTCCAAGGGATCCTCGGGGCTTTCATCCTGGCTCCCCAGATCCACTCGGATGAACGCGGGTCCTTCATAGAGATTTTCCGTGAAGAGGCTTTGGGAACGCATTTCGTACAGGGCAATCACTCGCGCTCGAAGGCCGGTGTTCTCAGGGGGCTTCATTACCATAAGCACCAAGCCGACGCCTGGTACGTCATCGGTGGGACAGCGCAAGCGATGTTGGCCGACCTCAGAACGAGAACAGATTCTCCGACCGTGGTCTCCGTGGATCTCGTAGCCGATGAACCACGCGTGCTGTACATCCCTCCTGGGGTAGCTCACGGATTCTTGGCGGTGACCGATGTTGACCTTATCTATTGGGTCACTGGTTACTACGATGCCTCTGATGAATTCGGTGTTGCATGGGACGACCCGACTCTCGTAGCTCCTTGGAAGATCGATTCTCCAGTCCTTTCAGAACGCGATCTAAGTAACCCGAAACTCGATTGGGACTCGATAACCCTGTCTTAGTCACCGGCGGCAACGGCCAGCTGGGACGAGCATTAGCAAAGCGGTTGCCCGCTGCTTCGGTGTTAGACCGCTCTGCACTCGACATCGCAGATGAAAGCGTTGTTGCTTCGGTGATCGAACGGATCCGCCCCAAGGTCATCATCAATGCGGCCGCATACACGCAAGTTGATGCAGCCGAGGCTGACGAATCTTCTGCAATGGCGATCAATGCGTTGGGTGTACGCAACCTCGCGCGTGCCGCTGAACGGATCGGGGCGGTCCTTGTTCATGTATCAACTGACTACGTTTTCAAAGGAGACAAGCAGGGGTCCTACGTCGAGGATGACCAAGTTGAACCCATGTCGGTTTACGGGAGAACCAAACTCGCTGGGGAACGGGCGGCGGTCGAGGCGGAGCGATTCCTCATCGTTAGGACTTCGTGGGTTTTTGGTGAGGGCCAGAACTTCATCAGATCAATCGTCAAAGCAGCGGCTACTCATAGCGAACTGACAGTCGTTGACGATCAACACGGGATACCAACCTACGCCCCTGATCTGGCGAGGGGAATCGTAGGACTGCTTGAGGGGGAGGCATCGGGAACGTTTCACCTGAGTAATGGCGGGCCCCCCACAACGTGGGCGGACCTAGCGGCGTCGGCATTGGAGATCTGCGGGTCTGATGCGACCATTCGCCGCGTTAGCACCGATGAATACTTCGAAGGAAAACCGGGCCCAATCGCCCCCAGGCCGCGCAACAGTGTTCTCGATTGTTCTAAAGCAGCTGCGAGAGGTGTCGTATTGCGACCTTGGATCGAAGCGGTTAGGGATTACGTTTCTTCCCTAGATCAGTAAGGCAATTCCAAAGACGGGTCGTCGGCCAAGGCAACGATGTACTCACCGTATGAATTGTTGATCTGTTTACCTAAGGCACGAGCCTGCTCACGATCGATGAAGCCTTTTCGCAGAGCGACTTCTTCCAAGCACGCGATCTTGAAGCCTTGACGCGCTTCGATGGTTTCCACATAGGTCGCCGCTTGCAGCAGCGATTCGTGAGTCCCCGTGTCTAGCCACGCGAAACCCCTTGTGAGAACCTCGACATTAAGTTGCTTGCGACCTAAGTACTCCAAGTTGACGTCGGTGATCTCCAGTTCGCCCCTTGGAGACGGTTTCAAGTTCGCAGCGATGTCAACTACATCGTTGTCGTAGAAATACAGACCGGTAACGGCAAAGTTGGATCGCGGACTCGACGGTTTTTCTTCGATCGAGATCGCCTGGCCCCTCTTGTCGAACTCAACAACCCCGTAGCGCTCAGGATCCTTCACTTGGTATGCGAATACGGTCGCGCCCGCTTCTCTTGACGCAGCCCGATCCAACATCGGCACGAACCCCTGACCGTAAAAGACATTGTCTCCAAGGATCAGAGCGACCCGGTCTTGGCCCACGAACTCACGCCCATAGATGAACGCTTGTGCTAGTCCTCCGGGCTCGGGTTGAACGACATATGTAATGGAGATGCCTATCTGACTTCCGTCGCCCAAGACCTTCTCGAAGTTGCCTATGTCTTCTGGCGTTGAGATGAGCAGGATCTGCTTTATCCCTGCAAGCATGAGCGTTGAGATGGGGTAGTAGATGAGAGGTTTGTCGTAAACAGGAAGAAGCTGTTTGCTGATGCCCTTCGTAACTGGATGAAGGCGCGTGCCTGCACCGCCGGCCAGCACGATCCCTTTCGTCGTTCGATCACTCATCGATCCGCGAACCTTCTTCCGTTAGGCATCAGAGTTTAACGATGTTGCCAGGGGAGCCTTTCAAGGCGTTGCGAGTATCGAGAACGAGCCTCGCAGCTTCGCCGATGGCCTGCCAATCGTAATCGGGGTGGTCGGTGTGAACGACGACCAAATCGAACGCACTCAATTCGCTCAGATCGGTCGATCTAAGTGCCCCGGATTTCAGTTCCAAGGAAGGAACATGCGGATCGTTGAACCCGGCATCGGCCCCCGCTTTGCGGAGCCTCTCGATGATCTCGATCGCAGGCGACTCCCTCACGTCGCCGACACCCGCCTTGTAAGCAACGCCAAGGACCAGCACCTTCGACCCTTTCAGGCTCTTGCCTGAGTCATTCAGGGCCTCTGTGATGCGTTGCACCACATATTCAGGCATCTTTTGATTGAACTCTCGTGCCAGCTCCACGAAACGGGCCGTGGCCCCCATCTGCCGAACCCGCCACGACAGGTACGCAGGATCGACAGGGATGCAATGTCCACCCCAACCGGGACCGGGGTAGAACGGCTGGAACCCGAACGGTTTGGTGGCGGCAGCATCGATGACCTCCCAAACGTCGATGCCAAGGTCGTGGCACAAGATCGCTATCTCATTCACCAGCGCGATATTCACATGCCGGTATGTGTTCTCTAGAAGCTTCGCCATCTCTGCAGTGCGCGGAGATGAGACGCGCACAACCGATCCGACGAATGATGAATAGAAGGCATCCATCATGTCGGTGCTCTTCTCATCGATGCCCCCGATGATCTTCGGAACGTTGGCGAGGCCGAAGCTTTCATTGCCAGGATCGATACGCTCCGGTGAAAACCCAAGATGAAAATCGATACCCGCCTTGAGTCCCGACGCTTCGAGTTTGCCGAGCAGTAGTTCCTCGGTGGTGCCTGGATAGGTCGTGCTCTCGAGGATGATCAACTGACCGCGCTGCAGATGTTTCGCGATCTGATCTGCGGCGGACTCGATGTAGGACATGTCAGGCAGTTCCTGCCGCAGCGGCGTGGGGACACAGATGACCACCACGTCGGCCTCTGCCAAGCATGTCGGGTCCGTAGTTGGCCTCAGAACGCCTTGTTTCAAGAGGTCGCCGAGTGCTGCCACATCGACGTCTATCAGATCGGTCTGGCCCTTGGCGAGCAGCGATACCTTCGCCTCATCTACATCGAGACCGGATACCTTGAATCCAGCCTTCGCAGCCTCTATCGCCAAAGGGACGCCGACATAGCCAAGTCCTACAACCACGACT
>JBHELT010000017.1:0-11186 GCA_046262935.1 Actinomycetota bacterium
TCTCACTCGAAGCGCTCAACGATAACTATGCGGTCGTCATCGACGAGATCTTGAAAGCAAAGCCATCGGCTGCCAAAGGCAAGTACCTCAGATCGCTTGCTCTGTCGTCGACGATGGGACCGGGGGTTCGCATCGACCCCAATCATCCGACCGACACCGAAACGCGCGAAGCTGAATAAGGCCGTTTGACCGACCCACGAAAACGCAAGTAACCTAGCAAGGCCGAAGAAAGCAGGTGGCGCAAGCCTTAAGGCCCGCGAGGGCGCCCGCCGAGGCGATCGGATCGCAGTGTTCCCGCGACCTGTCGACTTTCGGCAGGTCGTTTTTTGTGTCATAGAGAGGACAGGCAATGCCGAAAGCCCAGAAGACTGAAGCAGTAAAGGAACTCAAGGAGTCATTCGAACGATCGGATGCTGCGATCCTTGCCGAATTCACGGGACTGAAGGTTCTTGAGATGAAAGAGCTCCGGCAGGCGCTTGCCGCAACCGGAACTCAGTTCAAAGTTGTCAAGAACACCCTCACCCGAATCGCGGCTCGCGAGGCCGCCATGGAAGACCTGATCCCGTTGCTTGAGGGATCGACTGCGATCGCGTTCATCCAGGGCGATCCGGTGGCCGCGGCCAAGGGTCTGGACGAGATCGCCAAGAAGTATCCGGCTTTGGTCATAAAGGGCGGGATCTTAGAGGGTCGCGTTTTGGGGGCCGAGCAGGCTCAAGGATTGGCGAAGCTCAAGTCGCGTGAAGTGCTGCTTGCGCAATTGGCGGGGATGTTCATCTCGCCGGTGCAGAAACTCGCCTCATTGCTGGCGGCGCCCATCAATCAACTCGGTTACGTCCTGGCGGCATACCAAGAAAAGCTTGGCGCTGAGGCCCCGGCTCCTGAGACCCCGGCTCCTGAGACCCCGGCTGCTGAGACCCCGGCTGCTGAGACCCCGGGTGCTGAGCCCGAAGTCGCCGCATCTACGGAAGAGCAAAACGTCGAAGCAACCGCAGTTACGCAAGAAACGCAACAAGAAACAACCGATAACAAAACTGATCCTGATAAGGAAGGGGAATAGAAATGGCGAAGTTAGCAGCAGACGAGGTTCTCGAAGCTATCGCAGACATGACGGTCTTGGAGCTTTCTGAGTTCGTGAAGGCCTTCGAAGACAAATTCGGCGTAACCGCGGCGGTCCCCATGGCCGCTGCCCCAGTTGCTACCGGCGCCGCCGGCGGCGGCGAAGCAGCCGCGGGCGAAGACGAGAAGGACGAATTCGATGTCATCTTGTCTGGCGCAGGTGAAAAGAAGATCCAGGTCATCAAGGAAGTTCGTGCGCTTACCCAGCTCGGTCTCAAAGAGGCCAAAGACTTGGTGGACGGGGCCCCCAAGCCCGTGCTCGAGAAGGTGAACAAAGAAACCGCCGAGAAAGCCAAGGCTCAGCTCGAGGCAGCAGGCGCTTCGGTGGAACTCAAGTAACTTTCGATCGATCCAAGGAACGGCCCCCTTCCTGGGGGCCGTTTCGCGTCTCGCAGAACAGCGGTTCTGCGCAAGGCAATAGACTCGGTTTCACAAGACGGACTGAGAGGGACCAATGGCGATCGATAACGAAGAACTTCAACTTCCAAATTGGGACATGACGGTTGTATTCCCCGGATTGGACTCCAAGGCTTTCAACGACGAGTTCACTCGGCTCACGTCCGAGGTTCCCAGGCTCGAGAAACTCTTCGACGACCATGGCATCAGACGAACAGATTCTTCAGAGATAACCGACGAGCGGATCGCAGCGTTCGATGAGGTGGTGCAACGGATGAACACCTTCAGCCGAGATTTCGAAACCCTTGAGGCCTACGTCTATTCGTTCCTCGCAACTGATTCGCGCAATGACTTGGCGCAGGCCAAGGTCTCCGAGCTCATCGTAGCTTCTGTACCGCTTTCGAAGCTCTCTACCCGGTTGACCGCCTGGATCGGCTCTTTGGACATCGACAAACTCATCGAGCTTTCAACGGTGGCGAAGGAACATGAGTTCTTCATTCGACGGGCAAAGAAGTCGGCCGAGCATCAGATGTCAGAGATCGAAGAAGATCTGGCATCGAGCCTTTCACCTTCAGGTGATACCGCATGGTCGATGTTGCACGGCAACGTCAATTCGCGTTTGATCGTCGCGGTCGATATGCCGGACGGCACGGTGAAGAAAGTTCCAATGAGTTCAGTCAGAGGCATGTCTCACGACCCCGACGCCAAAGTGCGCGAGGCCGCATACAGGGCCGAGATCGCAACTTGGGAAACGGTTTCAGTACCGTTGGCGGCAGCCTTGAACGGGATCAAGGGTTGGGCTAACACCATTCATCATCGCCGTGGTTGGAAGAACTCGCTCGAGCCGGCCCTTTTCAATAACAACACCGACATGGAAACGCTCGAAGCGATGCAGGCCGCTTGCGTTGAATCGTTCCCCGACTTTCGCCGTTACATGAAGGCCAAGGCGAAACTCCTGGGCAATCAAACGCTTCCTTGGTGGGACATGTTCGCACCGGTGGGTGAAGGGGCTTCGAGGCGTTGGAGTTACAAAGATGCAAGCGACTTCGTTTACGAGCAGTTCGCCACTTTCTCGGATCGTATGGCGTCTATGGCGAAGCGAGCCTTCGACGAGAACTGGGTTGACGCGGGTCCTCGTGAAGGAAAGCGCGACGGCGCCTTCTGCATGCCGCTTAGGCGTGAGGAGTCGCGAGTGATGATGAACTTCGAGCCTTCCTTCAAGAGTCTGCAGACCCTTGCTCACGAACTTGGCCACGCTTATCACAACGTGAACCTGGCCGAACGCACGGACCTTCAACGGTCAACGCCGATGTCACTTGCAGAGACAGCCAGCACCTTCTGTCAAACGATAGTTTTCAACGCGGCCCTCGACGAGGCTGGCGACGGCGACCGTCTCGCCTTGTTGGAAGAAGCCTTGCAGGACTCATGTCAGATCGTCGTCGACATCCACAGCCGGTTCTTGTTCGAAAAGTCTGTGTTCGAAGCCCGTGAACAGCGAGAGCTCTCGGTCGATGAGTTCAACAACCTGATGCTCGATGCCCAACGGCAGACCTATGGCGATGGTCTAGACACAGAAGCGCTGCATCCTTACATGTGGGCGGTGAAGGGTCACTACTACGGCCCCCTTTATTACAACTGGCCATACACCTACGGCATGCTCTTCGCATTCGGACTCTTCTCCCGGTACCGGCAGGATGCCGAGAGTTTCAAGAAGGGATACGACGACATGTTGTCGTCGACAGGTATGTCTTCGGCGTTCGACCTTGCTAAGCGATTCGACATCGACATCCACTCGGTCGATTTCTGGCGGAGCAGCCTCGACATCTGCCGCGAACGCGTTGATGAATTCGTGAAGGTCGTCGGTTAGATCCGAAGGGTCGTATCGGCTGGCGGGTTGGCGAATCGCTCCCGCACTTCGTCCATCGCGCCGTCGGTCGTTGCGAGGTCTATCAGTGTCCAGGCCATCGCTTTAGCTGCATCCATGATCGCTCTGTCTCCGGCAGCAGTGATGGTGGCTGCAGCGAAGTCGGCTTGATGATTGACAGCGGGAAGTGAATCGATACCCATAACAGGGTGTATCGAGGGAAGAGCCTTGCTTACGTTGCCCATGTCGGTTGAACCTGCGAACTTTTCGACCATCGAGCGCGGGATCGCCGTGCGTCCAAGGGGAGCCAGGTTCGATTCGTAAAAACCCCCGATGGTGTGATTCGTGACGACCTGGTCGTAGTCCTTTCCGAACCAATCCATCTCAACTTCGCACCCGGCGGCCAGTGCGCCACCTTCGAAGCACCTGATCACCCGTTGTTTGAGAGGCGCGAGTTCGTCGGCGGTCCTCGCTCTTAAGAAGTAGCGCGCTTTGGTTAGCTTCGGGACGATGTTGGGCGCGTCTCCACCATGGGTGATGATCCCGTGGATCCTTTCGGTCGGCGAGATGTGCTGACGAAGAGCTCCGACGGCGGTATATGAGATCGTCATCGCGTCAAGAGCGTTTAGTCCTTGCTCAGGGAATGCAGAGGCATGCGACTCCTTGCCATGGAAGCTCACTTCAACCTGGGTCCAGGCAAGTGTTGGCCAGTCGACAACATCCATGGGGGCGGGATGAACCATGATCGCCGCATCGGCTCCTTCGAAGGCCCCCGCTTCTAAAAGTTCGATCTTGCCGCCCCCGCTTTCCTCGGCTGGCGTGCCCAGCACGGTGATCGTGATCCCAAGATCCTCAGCAACTCCGGCCAGCCCAAGACCTGCTCCAACCGCCGAGGTGCCGATGATGTTGTGACCGCATGCGTGCCCTATGTCAGGAAGTGCATCGAACTCAGCGCAAACGATGAAATGAAGCCCTTGCCCTAGCGGCACACCCGTTACGGCTCGGAACGCCGTGTCCAATCCATAAGCCTTGCGTTCGACTTTGATGCCGCCATCTTCGAGGGCGGTGGCAAGAAGATCCGATGCCCGAAATTCTTCGAACGCAAGTTCAGGGTGGTCGTACATCTCGTGGGAGATGCGGATGAGGGTTTTCGACTCCTGGTCTATGCGTTCGGCAACTGAACTCTTGAGATCCACCTGATCCTCCATGGTGTGGCTTGTATAAATGCAGTCTATGCATCCCGACCTTTCGAACCCAACCACGGTGCTCGTCGCGCCTGGCGCTTTCAAGTCCAGTCTCAGCGCGCCCGAAGCTGCCGATGCCATCGCAGCCGGGGTTCGCGATGGCCTACCCGATGCCGCGATCGTCAACTGCCCCATCGCAGATGGAGGCGATGGGACCGCCGAGGTCCTGGCCCTGCATGAAGACGGCGAACTTATCGATGTCGAAGTCGCTTGGGAACAGGGCTCCTTCGGATCCAGGTTCGCATGGTTACCCACAGACATCGCTGTTGTAGATATGGCATCGGCGGGCGGGCTGGGGCAAGAAGGGTTCCCGCAGCCGGGACCTCTCGATGCTTCGAGCTGGGCGGTTGGGAATCTGATCGCCCACGCCCTCGACCGCCGACCGCGACGCCTCATCATCGGCGCAGGAGGCACAGCCTTCAGCGATGGCGGAGCTGGGCTTCTTTCCCGTTTCGGCGTTTCATTGCTCGATGCCCAAGGCCGTCAGATACCACCCGGGGCGAGGGGGCTGGCCAGTTTGGACAGGGCCGATACGACCTTCATGAATGACTCGGTGTTCGAGACCGAGATCGTCGTGGCTTGCGATGTTTCCAATCCCTTGTTGGGTGACAACGGCACGGCAAGGGTCTTCGCACCGCAGAAGGGGGCCTCGGATCAGGATGTCGAACAGATCGCCGCCGGACTGGAAAGGTTGGCCGAGGTTGTGCTTCGCGACACCGGCAAGTGGATAGGCGAGGCCCCCGGAGGCGGCTCAGCTGGCGGCTCGGCTTGCACCCTTTGGGCATTCTTGGCGGCGGAGCTTCGAAATGGCTTCGAACTCATCGCAGACATCATCGGATTCGACATGCTGCTTACTCAGTGCGACCTGCTCATCGTGGGGGAAGGTACCCTCGATGCTCAGAGCCTCTTGGGCAAAGCGCCGGTTGCGGCCGCGAGGAAAGCCAAACAGCTTGGAGTTCCGGTTTGGGCTTTCGCCGGAAAGGTCGGCCTTGACCAACTACAACTCGCCGAGGTTGGGATCGTGATAGAGGCGGACCTCAGCGAACTCACCGGGGCCATGTCTATCGAACATCCGGCCGAAGCGCTCACGTCTGTGTCCTCGTCGATGCTCAAGAAGGCTTTCGGCAAACCTTGACATCGCACCGCTCGCGGCCTACCCTTCCTAAAGTTTCGCAACTTAATACATGAGCCCTCCTGGGCGCGTCGTAGTTCTTTGACGCCTGTTAGCCTGCGTGCTACTCTGTTGAACCCGTATGTCCACCCCCCTAGGTAATGCTTTCGAGCCTAGGGTCCGCCGCGACCGCTGAAGGAGGATTCCCGTTTGGCGAGCCATTCCGCCTCCCGTGAACGCTATTCATTCGCCCGCTTCCCCGAGATACAGCAACTCCCCGATCTGATCGCGATCCAACGAGACTCATTTGATTGGTTCTTAAATGAAGGCCTTAAAGAGACCTTCCGCGACATCTCCCCGATCGAGGATTTCACTGGGAACTTGCAACTCGAGTTCGCAGACCATCGTTTCGAAGATTTCAAGCACACCGCCGAGGAGTGCAAAGAAAAAGACATGACCTACTCGGCCTCGCTGTTCGTGACCTCTAGGTTCATGAACAAAGAGACAGGCGAGATCAAAGAACAAACGGTCTTCATGGGGGATTTCCCGATGATGACCAACAAGGGCACATTCGTGATCAATGGGACAGAGCGCGTTGTCGTGTCCCAGTTGGTTCGTTCTCCCGGTGTTTATTTCGATCGCGCCCTCGACAAGACCTCAGACCGCGAACTGTTCGCCGTCAAGGTCCTCCCAGCCCGCGGCGCTTGGCTCGAATTCGAAACCGACAAGAAGGACCTGGTCGGAGTTCGTATCGACCGCAAGCGCAAGCAGCACGTAACCGTTCTGCTCAAGGCTATGGGCATGCTGCCCGAGGAGATCGCCGATCTTTTCCCGGCCGACTCCATCTACGCCACACTCGAGAAGGATCACATCGAGACCCAAGAAGAGGCCTTGATGGACATCTACCGCAAACTGCGTCCGGGTGAGCCTCCAACCCCAGATTCCGCGCGCACGCTATTGGAGAACCTGTTCTTCAACTGGAAGCGCTACGACCTGGCCAAGGTTGGCCGCTACAAGGTCGACAAAAAACTGAGCGACATCGACCCCAAGTTCAACTCGATCTTGAAGCGCATGCATGCTGACCTGTCCGAGAAGGACAAGCCCGGCAAAGAGGCATTCGAGCAGGAGCGTTGGAAGGCGTACGCCACCATTCAGAAAGATGAAAAGGGCCCGCGCACTCCCGTTTACAAGTCGGTGCTCACCTACGAAGACATATTGAAGACGGTCGATTACCTGGTGAAACTTCACCGGGGCGACGAAGGCTACGAGGTAGACGACATCGACCATTTCGGTAACCGACGTATCCGCTCGGTTGGCGAACTCATCCAGAACCAGGTTCGTATCGGTCTTTCCCGCATGGAAAGAGTCGTTCGTGAGCGGATGACGACCCAAGACGTAGAAGCGATAACCCCACAGACCCTTATCAACATCAGGCCGGTTGTCGCGTCGATCAAGGAGTTCTTCGGAACCTCTCAGTTGTCGCAGTTTATGGACCAAACCAACCCGCTCGCAGGACTTACCCACAAGCGCCGCCTTTCGGCTCTTGGGCCCGGTGGTCTGTCGCGAGAGCGCGCAGGCTTCGAAGTGCGAGATGTTCACCCTTCGCACTATGGCCGGATGTGTCCGATCGAGACGCCTGAAGGTCCGAACATCGGACTTATCGGAAGCCTCGCGACCTTCGCTCGCATCAATGAGTTCGGGTTCATCGAGACCCCGTATCGCTTGGTCGAGAACGGGCGCGTGACCGACAAGGTCGAATACGTAACCGCCGACTTAGAAGATCGTCACGTCATTGCGCAGGCGAACTCACCTCTCGATGCAAGCGGTCGCTTCACCGAAGACCACGTCCTTGTGCGACGCAAAGGCGGCGAGGTCGATTATGTCGAGCCATCCGAGGTCGACTACATGGATGTGTCGCCGAAGCAGATCGTATCGGTCGGTACCGCGCTCATCCCGTTCTTGGAGCACGACGATGCCAACCGTGCCCTCATGGGTGCGAACATGCAGAAGCAGGCCGTGCCTCTTCTTCGTCCTCAGGCCCCCTTCATCGGGACCGGGCTCGAAGTGCGAGCAGCGATCGATGCTGGAGAAGTGGTTGTTGCCGAACGCGCAGGTACAGTCGAAGAGGTTTCGGCCGATTACCTGATCGTCAAGCACGACGACGGCTCCCGCAAGCAGTATCGCCTTCAGAAGTTCCACCGCTCCAACCAGGCGACCTGCATCAATCAAAAACCCATCGTCGCCGAAGGCGACAAGGTCAAAAAGGGCGACGTTCTCGCCGACGGTCCATCGACGGACATGGGAGAACTCGCCTTAGGCAAGAACCTGTTGGTCGCTTTCATGCCGTGGAGAGGACACAACTTCGAAGACGCCATCATCTTGTCGGAGCGACTGGTTCGCGACGACGTGCTCACATCGATCCACATCGAAGAGCACGAGGTCGATGCTCGTGACACCAAACTCGGTGCCGAAGAGATCACCCGCGACATACCGAACGTCGGCGAAGAGATCCTGAAAGACCTCGACGACCGCGGCATCATCCGCATCGGCGCCGAAGTTGGTCCCGGTGACGTTCTGGTGGGCAAGGTCACTCCGAAAGGTGAAACCGAGCTCACTCCCGAAGAGCGCTTGCTGCGTGCGATCTTCGGTGAGAAGGCGCGCGAGGTTCGTGATACCTCCCTCAAGGTGCCACACGGCGAGACCGGCAAGGTCATCGATGTTCGGGTGTTCAGCCGCGAAGACGGCGACGAACTGCCACCGGGTGTCAACCAACTGGTGAAGGTGCAGGTCGCTCAGAAGCGCAAGATCCAAGAGGGCGACAAACTCGCAGGGCGTCATGGGAACAAGGGAGTCATCTCCAAGATCCTTCCTTTGGAAGACATGCCCTTCCTGGCCGACGGAACACCGGTCGACATCATCCTTAGCCCCCTCGGCGTGCCGTCACGTATGAACCTGGGTCAGGTCCTCGAGACCCATCTCGGTTGGGCAGCCGCCCAAGGCCTGCCAAGCAAGATCGATGGCAACGGCGATGGAAGAACAAAGGAGCCGGTGTTCGTTTCGACCCCGGTGTTCGATGGTGCCCGCGAGTCAGACATCATGGAAGCACTGAGGGCCGCCAATATCCATCCCGAAGGTTTGGAACTTGTTGGCGACGACGGCAAGGCTCAACTCTACGATGGCCGAAACGGTGACCCATACGACGCAAGGGTCACGGTTGGCTACACCTACATACTGAAGCTGTCGCACCTGGTGGACGACAAGATCCACGCACGCTCAACCGGTCCTTACTCCATGATCACCCAGCAGCCCCTAGGTGGTAAGGCTCAGTTCGGTGGTCAGCGATTCGGTGAGATGGAGGTCTGGGCCCTCGAAGCTTATGGCGCTGCGTTCGCCCTGCAAGAGTTGCTCACCATCAAGTCCGACGACGTGCTTGGTCGCGTGAAAGTCTACGAGGCCATCGTGAAGGGCGAGAACATCCCAGAGCCCGGCATACCCGAGTCGTTCAAGGTGCTGATCAAAGAGATGCAATCGCTTTGCTTGAACGTCGAGGTTCTCTCGGCGGAGGGCAAAGAGATCGAGATGAAAGAGATAGACGAGGACGTTTATCGGACCGCCGAAGAATTGGGGATCGACCTTTCCCGTCGTGAGCCCGCTAGCGTGGATCTGGAGGCGCAATAGTGATTGACGTTAACTACTTCGACGAACTTCGCATAGGTCTTGCCACTGCGGATCAGATCCGCATGTGGTCCAACGGCGAAGTCAAGAAGCCCGAGACCATCAACTACCGGACATTGAAGCCCGAAAAGGACGGTCTTTTCTGCGAGCGCATCTTCGGTCCAACCAAGGACTGGGAGTGCTACTGCGGCAAATACAAAAGGGTCCGTTTCAAAGGGATCATCTGCGAACGCTGTGGCGTTGAAGTCACCCGCTCGAAGGTTCGACGCGAGCGTATGGGCCACATCGAACTGGCAGCCCCGGTCACCCACATCTGGTACTTCAAAGGTGTTCCTTCACGCCTCGGGTACCTGCTCGACCTAGCGCCGAAAGACCTGGAGAAGGTCATCTACTTCGCGTCATACCTCATCACCGCGGTAGACGACGCGAAGCGGTCGCGCGATCTGCCAACGCTGGAGACCCAGACCCAGAAGGAACTCGACACCATCAAGAGCGAGGCCGAACAGCGCCGCGCCAAGATCGATGAGGGCCTCGAGCACACACTTTCGGAATTAGAGAAGAAGGGTGCCAAGGCGGCCGAGCTCAACAAGGCCAAGAACGAGGTCAACAAGCAGATCAAAGAACTCGACACCCGGTTGAACCGCGACGTTGCGTTGCTTGAAGAGACCTGGGACGTCTTCCGCAATCTCGGTGCGCGTCAATTGGTTGATAACGAGATCATCTGGCGTGAACTGCGTGACCGTTTCGGCGATTACTTCCGCGGCGGCATGGGGGCCGAGGCGATCAAGGAATTGATCCACTCGCTCAACCTGCGCGAGGAAGAAGAGCGTCTGCAAGAGATCGTGCGCACCGGCAAGGGGCAGAAGAAGGCCCGTTCCGTTAAGCGTTTGAAAGTCATCTCACCATTCACCGCAGAAGGGTCGAAGAACTCGCCTATGGGCATGGTCCTTGACTCGGTCCCCGTGATCCCACCGGACCTTCGTCCGATGGTGCAGCTCGATGGTGGACGTTTCGCGACAAGCGACCTTAACGACCTTTACCGCCGAGTCATCAACCGCAACAACCGTTTGAAAAGACTTCTCGACCTCGGGGCTCCCGAGATCATCGTCAATAACGAAAAGCGCATGCTGCAAGAAGCCGTGGACGCGTTGTTCGACAATGGTCGTCGAGGCCGCCCGGTAACTGGTCCTGGCAACCGACCTCTCAAGTCGCTTTCCGACATGTTGAAGGGCAAGCAGGGTCGTTTCCGTCAGAACCTGCTTGGAAAGCGCGTCGATTACTCAGGGCGCTCCGTTATCGTTGTTGGTCCTGAACTGAAGCTGCACCAATGTGGTCTTCCCAAGCAAATGGCTCTGGAATTGTTCAAGCCTTTCGTCATGAAAAGGCTCGTCGACCTGGGTCAAGCTCAAAACATCAAGAGCGCAAAGCGGATGGTAGAGCGATCACGTCCAGTCGTGTGGGACGTTCTCGAAGAAGTCATCCACGAACATCCTGTGATGCTCAACCGCGCTCCGACCCTTCACCGCCTTGGCATCCAGGCTTTCGAGCCGATCCTGGTCGAAGGCAAAGCGATCAAGATCCACCCGCTCGTCTGTACGGCCTTCAACGCCGACTTCGACGGTGACCAGATGGCGGTGCACGTGCCACTTTCTGCGGAAGCGCAGGCCGAGGCGCGGCTGCTGATGCTTTCGACGCACAACATCTTGTCGCCGGCGCACGGTACTTCGATCGTTACGCCAACCCGCGACATGATCCTTGGCACTTACTACTTAACGATGGA
>JBHELT010000018.1:0-63698 GCA_046262935.1 Actinomycetota bacterium
GATTCGCCAATCGCCGAGTCTCATAGCTCGAAAATCGCCTGCTGATGCGGGTCTATTCAGCTACTGCTCGTCTACCGTTTGACACGAACCACAGTTGTTATGCGGCACATCTCAGCTGAACCGTCTGAGGTACATCGAGGAAACCACTAGCGCGCCAACTAGCGGACCCACAAAAACGACAAGAGCCACCCATTCTTTAGAGACAATCGACTTAGGAGCGAAGGCTAGGATCGCAGCGCTCACCACACACGCGATCAAGAGTGCCCAACCTGCAAACGCATTTACCGGAAACCAAATCTCGCGACTGGAAAGTGTCTTTTGAGTGCGAAATCCATACCAGGAATTCGGTCCAATCCATCGGAGGATGAGTGGGATGCTTACCACCGCCAAGAGAGCGTCGGCGAAATAAAGTTGGCTCAACCGAATCCTCCTCTTCTCTGAACCCCTTGATTCATTGGTCCGTATAACGGCTTGGGCGGTGAGCCGCCGGCGAAGCCGGCCGGTTCCACCGCCGTGTTAGACAGCATTCGCTCAAAGCGACTACCTTCCGTTTGATAGCAGAGACCAGAATACTAGGCCGGTGGCATTCCATATGAACACGCATGAGCGGAATAACCAAAGGAACCTTCGCGATTCTTTGTCCTCCCGGATCCACGTTGGTGAGAAGAAGAGCCAAACAAAAAAGCACCTATTGAAGGCAAACCAGCTCCGAAAAGCTGTCGCCTCACGAGGATGGAAGAACCATCCGCGTGGTCTCCCATCGCGCTCCCATTGCTCGCGGTGATCGCGATACTCCCGTCGAAGCAATTGCTCGAACCCTACAAAGGCCCCAATGAATACGAGCATTAGCGCTAAGAAGATTAAGATGTCCAACCGGTCTGTCTAACGGTTTGGCCGTTCACCCGCCGAAGGTCGGGTGCAACGGCGTGTTGATACATATCTTCCTCTGATTCCACGACCTGTTGCCGTTCTCATGCGAGAACCGAGCCCAAGGTAGTGGACGGCACGAGGAGGTGGGCAATGGAGTTCATCGGTGGGCAGCAACAAGCAGAGTTCGTGGACAAGATTCGCGACGCCAACAGAGAGCGTCTTCTGGCAGCACCCATTGATGTGGGTAAGCATAAGGCGGCAGCACTGGTTTGTGACTTCTTCGGCGAGATCGTGGCTCCGCCATTCGAGTTCGATCTGAACGAGAGAGGATTCACACAACTTACGACCGTCCTTTGTCGAGCTGAAGCGCAGCGTGATGCGGCCTGGACGAGAGTCGGTCTCGAGCAAGCTGGCCATTATCACGACACGCTTCTCGTGCGGTTGCAAAACGAAGGACTCGACGTCGCACTACTCAACCCAGCCCAGGTGAAGGAGAACCGTTCCCAGAATCTGTTGCGATCGATCAAGACCGATGCCCGCGATCTAGCAGCCATGGCAGAGCTCATCATCCGCGGCAAGGGTCGCACCGCCCCAGTTGAAGATGGTCCCATGGCACGGCAGGCTGTTTTGGTGGCGCATCGACGCCGCAAGGTCAGGGCTCGCTCCGCACTCAAGAACCAGATCCTTTCGACACTCGACCTGGTGTTCCCGGGGCTCGACGGCTGCTTCACTGACATGCTCGATACCAAGCTCGGCAATCTGTTGATCTGTGAAGCAATAACTCCCGAGCGAGTGATGCGCCTTGGATCCAAAAGGCTTCGCACCTTCGCCGGTAATCGTGGGGTAATGGTGAAACAAGCCAAGGCGGATCAGATCGTAGAGGCCGCCCGGATTGCCTTCAAACTACCTGCTACCAGGGCAGATGCGCTGCTCGAGGTCATCTCAGCCGATGCGAAGCTGCTCGAAGCACTCGAGTCCACGATTGAAACTACTGAAGCCAACCTTGCCGAGGTGCTGCCGCGAACTGCGGCAGCAGTGCTCACCTCGATGCCGCACGTGAACGTCGTGCGCGCTTCCAATTACGGCGCGGCGGTCGGTGACCACAGTCGTTTCACAAGTGCCGCTCAGGTCTATCGGCTGAGTGGGCTGGTCCCGAAACTCTACGAGTCGGCTGGACGCAGAAGACCAGGCACCGCCATCAGTCGCGAAGGAAAGGTGGAACTCAGAGAGGCCATCTTGGATCTGGGTAGAGCCCTTCGGCTCGGGCACCCAGACTTCAAGGCATATGCCCTACAGCTAAAGGAACGCGGCAAGCACAACGGGGTGATCATGTGCGCGCTCGGAAACCGAGCCAACCGGATCGCCTTCCGCATGATGTGCGATCAAACATCTTTCGACGGGGCACTATGGCCACGCGTAAGCGGACGGATCCCTCATGGCCGACTCGCGTCGACCAGGCCGAAGTAATCCGTCCGCAGACGACATGTTTTCATCATCAAACAGCAATGGCGAACGCGATAAAGATGTGGACGGGGCCGGGACTAACGCCGACCGTGTTATGGGGCCTTCGGGACTCCGGGTATAACAGGGCGCCTCGGCCCCTTCCCACAAGGGAGCGCGAACGTAGTTGTCAGGACCACTGAAGTGCAGGTGAGTCCGTGTAGATCAACGAGCAGCCCCGGGAACCCATCTGGATTCGCCAATCGCCGAGTCTCATAGCTCGAAAATCGCCTGCTGATGCGGGTCTATTCAGCTACTGCTCGTCTACCGTTTGACACGAACCACAGTTGTTATGCCGCTGTCAGGAAACGTATCAGTTCGACCAGTTTGGGAGGTTACTGACCTTCATTTTGCTGGCTGTTCTCAGACCTAAACTCCATAATCTCTTTTACCCACTCGAAGCACTCGTTGCAAATTCCCAAATCAACGTCGTTGGAGGGAACGACTATCGTGCCCACTTCATCTTGCCGCTTATTGCAAAAGAGGCATTTGACTGCTCGTGATTTTGGCTCGGTGACCAGGGAATCCCCCTCGGTTACGCTGGGCGTGTGGCGATTGCGACACAATCAGCAACCGACCCACCGCTTGCGCGACAAATCCTGTAGGTGGTTAGGTTGATTACGGGAGCATTATGCAGGCAGAGTCGCGGATCTTGGCATGCCTGGCCAAGAACGAAATCAACGCCTTGATTGGCAAGACCAACGCCCTGATCGGAAAGCCCAAGGGCGGAGTGTAATGGCTCGGTACCCTCCAATTGGTGATCTGTAGACTCAAGCGTCTGCGCCGTACCTGGGTCGATGCAGGCTAACGTGTCGAGCCCCGAAGGAGGCAACCGTATCGGGATAATACATGAAACGATATCGCCCGGGTCGGCGGACGCGCTGAACGGCAGTTGAATAACTGCTGCGACTGAAAATAGCAAAGCTAGCCACAATGAACAATATCTTCTCATTCTCAAACTCCCAGCATGTCTGCGGGACCTTATCGGGCCATTATGTATTTGTCAAAACATAGTGTTCGATCGTCCTACATGGTCCTCGCAAAAAGGGTGTTCCATCAATCTTCGTTAGCTGTCGGTATAACGGATTGGCCGCTCAGCCGCCGCCGAAGGCGGTCGGTTGCCGCGGCGTGTTATGCAGTTGAGATTCCTTCTCGGCGGGTTCTCTAAGATTTCGGTTAGCACTTTGGGTGCCAAGTTGGCGCAGGCGATGGGAGTAGAAATACCCCGAGTAGAAGAGGAAGAGCGCCGGGGTGAAGAAAACTATCGGCTCGAGCTTGATATCCCAGAACGACATGACTTGCGCTGCGACTAAGAAGGTACCCCAGCCTGCAATGCCTAGCCACCAAAGTTTGACACTACGATTCCACTTCTTCGAGGTCATCGGACGACGAAACCCCATACGTTCGTCGAGGCGATTTAGTTTCTCAAGCAATCAGGTACCTCCCATCTGCATAACGGACTTGGCGCTCAGCCGCCACTTGGCGCGTAGCTCCAAGTGGTCGGTTGCCGCGCCGGGTTAAACAGCAACATTGCGCGCGACCTGCAAAGTCCAACCGTTTTCACGAATACCCATGGTCTGCGCCCCTCATCACGACTCGGCCCCAATTATCGCGGGCCTTAGCTTTGAAACCATCGATCACACGACACGCGTGAATCCGCACGACGAAAGGTCTGTTTAACTCTTGTATGAACAGACCTGGTAAACCCGGTCCCCGGCGTGTTAAACGCAGGGCTTGGAGCGGGCGGGGTGATGGAAATGGCCCTTTGAACAGCGGGTTTGAGTCGGTCCATGGAGTGTCCCCCGTCGTTATGCCGCTATGCCGGTCGGTATAAGCGCGTTTCAAACTCGTGTCCGAGCGGGGATTTGAACCCCGATGAACTTGCGTTCACTAGGCCCTCAACCTAGCGCGTCTACCTAGTTCCGCCACTCGGACGATGGAACCGCACGATTATAGACGCCCTAGAAGCTACCGCCTCCATGCCCACAGGTTCCAAAACGGCCCATCGACAGTAGCGTTCGCCGTTGGCCCAACAACCCCATGATCGAAACCGATGAACCAATCGCTCTCGAACATCGGAAGCACAGGGATATAGGCGGCGATCGACTTGGCGACCGCCTTTACAGATCCTTCCGATGATGCTGCGGCATCCAATCGAGCATCGATGTCATCCGAAGCAAACCCGGTGAGGTCCATACCCTGCGGACTGATCCTGTCCGAACGAAACCAGTCACGAAGGTCAACTGATGGCGATCCGCGGTGCTCCCAAAGCGCCATGTCGAAGGCCGATTCCCTGCGCCAGCGAGAATACAGTTCTTGTGGAGCTACCTGGGCAAGATCGATCTCTAGCCCCGCATCTTCTAGTCCCTTCTGGATCGCTCGAACGACGGATCCGGCCACGCTGCTGTTGGTCGTCACCAGCAAGGGTGACGTCGCAGCTTTCCGAACGAACTTCCCGCCGGCACCCTTAGTGAATCCTGCTTTCTTGAACGCATCGCCGGCAGCGGACACATCTTTGGTAAAGGACTTGAAGGAATCATCACGGATCTGCGGCGTCAACGAATCGAGTCCCCTGCCCTGTTCCCTGATCAGCGCGTCAACGATCCCCTGCCGGTCTATAGACCTTGAAACTGCCTCTCGAAACGCTTGGCTGGAACCCGGTTCCCGCTTCATGTTGAAGGCTAGTTCCCACCACGACGAACCAGCAGCTCGATCGAATCTAACGCCCTTCATCCGCGCCAGGCGGTTCGACAGGTTGGGCTCAGTTCCGCTTACCATCACGGCAACCGTTCTATGCTGCAGTAGGAAGATGGCGGTATCGATGTTGTCCACGAACTCGATGCGCACATCTTGAAACACTGGCGAGTGTTTCCACCATTTGGGATTTCTCACAAGGTCAACCTCTTTGCCTCTTATCCATTGCTTCACAAGATAAGGACCACCCGAAAACGTTGGCGGCGATCGCAGGGCACCCTCGATGTCTTGGCCCTCGAGTAGATGTTTTGGCAAGATGAAATCGCCGGAAGAGAAGAGATCCTCCCAGGCAGACGGCAGTCGCGAGAATTCGACCCTTACCGTGTGCGTTCCTACAGCGACTACGTTTTTAACCTCGGAATAAACGGCTGCATGCCCCAGCCGAGTCTTCCGCCCCTTGACGGTATTCCACGTGAAAACGATGTCTTCGGCGGTGATCGGCTTACCGTCCGACCATACGGCTTTGGCATCTAAACGATAAGTGACACTTGGAGTCTTCCTTTTGTCTTGCGAAGGCCTTGGAACTTGCGCCAGACCGGCGACATAGCGGAGTTTGGGATCCACATCAAGTAGGGTGGGAAGCACCGGTCGCAAGATGTCAAGGGTTGCGTCTGAACGTCCATCGAACGAATACGGATCGAATGAAACTGGCTCTTGTGGATAAGCGATGGTTAGGCTTCCCGAGGCATCCGCAGGAGTTGCCCGAACTTGTCTTACTGCAGGCGTGCGCTTCCTCGCCAATGCGAAGGCAACACCACCTGCGATCAATAACAGAGCAAGAAGCCCTACCCCTACCTTACGTGTCATCTGCGGCGGGCTTGAACCTGGCGATCTCGAATGTTCCTTCGAGGTCAACGTAGAAACCATCGACTGCGCTGGATGCTACGAACCTGTTCCTGAAACTCCCGATGGGCACCACGACCGCATCCTTGGTGATCCTTGACTCCAGCGCTGCATAAACCTTCAAACTCGATCGAGATCTTGGTTGTGCCCGCGCCGCCGTTATCGCTTGGTCGACATCGGTTGCGCTATATCCGAAATGGTTGTCGGTGGATCCAGTCCTGAACAAACCGCTTACGAACCAGTCTGCGAGCGGATACTCTGCAACCCATCCAACCCGATACATGTCTACCTCACCCTTCTGCAATGAGTCCAAGAAATCTGTCAGAGGCAGTGGGGCCAGTTGAACCGATATCCCAATCCCTTCGAGTTCGGCCTTGATCAGTTTCGCCATCGTCTCCTGGGGTTCTCCGCTTTGATATGCGAAACGGATCGATGGCTGTACGCCTGATTCGGCTGCGGTTTGGGTCACCAAAGCTCTTGCCTCAGCTACCCGGTGTTCGCATAACTTCCCGCACGAACCCTCGGTCCTACCGGGCAACCCTTGAGGTATCAGCGACGTCGCAGGCCTCATCGCATCATCGAAAACGGAATGGGCGATCGCTTCGCGATCGATGGCCATGCTGACCGCCCGCCGCAGACGGATGTCGCGGACCCGTCGGATGTCGAAGCCAAGATACAGCTGGGCTGCCAGCGGCCCGAACCCTTCCGTCCCGTACCGCCGCGATGCGGCCTCCGCGCTCGACGAAGGCACTTCGCTCACATCAACCCGGTCGGCCTCGAAGTCCGAGTACGCCCCCGTCGTTTGTTCGTATATCAACAGCTTGACCGTCTGATAGGCCGGGGCGGAGCCCCAGTACCGACGATTCCTCTCCAGGGTGATGTCGGCGCCTGGTTGCAATGACCCCTTCACCTGGTAGGGCCCGGTGCCAACGGGATGGTCCTTGAATGCGACAGGATCCAGTGTGACGGCAGCCTTGGGGACCGGCGCGGTTGCCGGATGCGTAAGAACGTAAGGGAACTCGAACCATGCCGACGTCAACTTGATCTCAACGGTCGATGGATCGATTGCTCTCAATCCCTCAAGCTCCGTGGCGGTGGCCTTCACTCCAACGGCCGCGTACCCAACTATCGATTCAAGCAGGAACCCAACCTCTGAACCCGTCTGTTTGCGCGCCAAACGATCGAGGGAGAACACGACGTCGTCTGCGGTGAGGGTGGTGCCATCGTTGAAACGAACCTTGGGTCTCAAGTGGAACACGAAGCGCGTTCCGCCATCGAGCACTTCCCATCTGATAGCCAGTCGCGGCTTCAATGCGAGGGTCGTGGGATCCACCGCCACCAAGGTATCGAACAATTGTTTGTCAACCAGCGTTCCGGCAGGATCCTTCACGAGTGGAGGGTCAAGGCTCGAGGGTCTTCGTATGGCAACACGCAATGTAGAGGCCTTGGCCACCGAACCCGACGGCGCGCATGCTGCGCTGGCCACGACGCACGCGAGCGCAAGGAATACCCAGAACCTGCGGTGCCTCACCTTCCCAACTCGCGCAGAACTGGGTCACCGAATAGATCCGTTGGCTTATTGATCGCGGCGACAACGCTCGTCCTGAACCCGACGTGATCGACCCCGAACCAGATGGGAAGGATGGGAACCGATTCGCAAAGCGCCGATGCCGCCCGCGCATAGATCGCGGCGCGCTCGGAGTCCGAAACGGTCGCTCGCGCTTTCTTCATAAGCATGTCGAAGCTCGAGTCGCTGAATCTTTCGTAGTTATCGAGGCTGCCGGTAGAGAACAATGGATCGAGGATAGCTTCGGGCGACGGATACTTGAGCGACCATGCCAAGCGGTATGGCCCATCAGGCCCATCGCCGGCGAGGATGTCGAGGAATACCTTCCAATCGTCCGATCTCAAAGTCGATGTGACACCGATGCTCTCGTTCCACGACTTGATGAGCGGCCGCAACCACGCCTCATGGCCCCCATCGGAGTTCGTCCTCACGGTCATAGTCACCTTCGATGGGTCTATCTTGGAAAGGGTCAGTTCGCGCTTCGCCTTCGGTCGGTCCGGAACCCTTGGAACCGACGTTAAGCAATCAGATGCCTTCGATGCTGGTCCCGCCGTTGGTGGGAGCATCCCGGTTGCGATCAGGCGCGTCCCAACCAGAACCCCGTCAACTATCGCCTGCCTGTTGATAGATCGATCAAGCGCAACGCGGAAATGCGGATCGTTGAAAGGAGGTCGCGTGACCGGCAAGCCGATGTAGGACACGAGCCCGTTCGCGGCAGCCTGAACCGAGATGCCCGCACGCTTCGCTCTTGCGATCTCATCGACCGGAACCTCAGCCACATCGGCTTTCTTAGCGGCGAGGGTCTTGAACACATCAACTGGGCTCTTGCCGAATATGAATTCGATCCTGTCGTACCAACCACGACCAGCACGAGACATAGAAGGCCTCATCCCCTGATAAGCGGTGTAGCGAGTGAGGCCTAGGCCATGGCCCTTCTCCCATGGTTTGGCCAGCATGTAGGGCCCCGTACAAGAAGGCGCATCCCCAAACGACCCTTTGTCCACTTCCTCCTTGGGAACCGCAGTGCCCGCGGTTGGATTGGACAAGATGGTGGGTAACTCCGCGAATGGCTCCGAGGTTTCGACAGTAAGGGTTTTGTCGCCAATCGCCTTCACTCCGGAGAGAGTGGGAGTCTTGTCTGTCCTTAGATCAAGGTAACCTGCCACTTTCTCGAACAAGAAGTGCTGGGCAGAACCCGTCTTTGCAGATACGAAACGTGAGATCGAATAGACGAAGTCCGACGCCGTTACCTCGCGACCGTTATGGAATTTGATCCCGGTTCGCAGGTGGAATGTGAAGTGGCGCGCATCGGGTGATACATCCCAAGAGGCTGCGATATCGGGGACGAGGCGCCCGGTCGTTGGTTCGAACGTGACCAACGTGTCGCATAGCTGCTTCAACACCAACACAGCGGCCCGGCTATTGGCGGCTACAGGGTCGAGCGATTCGGGTTCGAGCGAAGCGACGGTCAACGTGCCCCCCACCCTCGGTAGCCGGTGAGGCGAAGACTCGACGGCCGAGGGATTGATCGCACAGGCGGGGAACGCGACGGCGAACAGGGCCAAGGCAACCCATCGTCTTACTGAAATCACTCCGGCAATCTATCTCAAGCACGTGCGAACCGACCGACATCTGTGATCACGAACGCGACGCCGACCTCAGTATCGGAGTGCCGAAGAGATCGAGCCTGGTGGACCCAACGCTGTGTACGGCATCCGAGAAAACCCAATGTCTGACCCCGAACCAAAGAGGCGCGCCCGGCATCAGCTGACAAATGCGGTTCTCCGCTTGCTGCCATTGAACATCTGCCCGGGTCGGATCCACTTCTGCCCTTGCGCTGTCTATGTCTGCGTCGACCTGGGCGTCGGAAAATGACATCGTGTTGCGCGGGGAACCCGATCTCACTAAAGCACCGAAGCGGTCGTCGGGGACCGGTAGGCGTGGATCGTTTACCACGATCCATATGCCAGACGCGCTGTGACCGGCAAGCGAAGTGCCAAAACCGCCCGGATCGAGGGGCTGGAGTTTCAGATCTATCCGGATCGCATCTTTCACCTGCACCTCGATCGCCTGAGCTACCAATCGCGAGATCCGTGAGGAATCGAATATGAGTTCCAGGTTGGACTTCGCAGGATCGATCCCTGTCGAAGCGAAAATAGTCTTGGCTCTATCGGTATCGGCGATCTTGTGCAGGGAGTCCGAGCACACGGATGCGCGGTCTGTTTCATCGGGCAACCATTGGGTCGCCGACTGACGCTGATCACCGAAGGCCGCATCGATGAGCACCAACCTGTCCAACGCCAGTGAGATGGCCAGCCGCAATCTGGGGTCCGCGGTTGCTGGCTTCGTGACGTCGAACGCAAGATAGGTCATCTCCGGAGTGTTGCGGCGTGCGTAGCCCTTAAGCGATCGAGCTTCGACCAGCCGAGAGTCTGGAACTTGGCTCACTGCAACGGTTCCCGCCTTGAATGCGTCGAAGGCCTCCTCGATGGATGCGAACAGATGAAAGTCGATCCGGTCAGCCGCGCCGTGCCCAGACTCCGTGAAAGCCACATTCGCGCTTCTGCTCGATGTCGCGCGCGTGAGCGTTACTGAGTTATCCGAAACCCCTTGGAACTTGTATGGGCCTGCGCAAGGCGGGGAAGAGTTCGCCACGGCAGCATCTCTCTCAACAGATTTGGGGCTGAGCGGAATGAGGGCCGGGTCCGCCAATACAGAAACCATGTCAGACGACGGTTCGCTGAATCGGATCGCTATCGACGAGATCCCCACCGCGGTTACTCCAGGAAGGTCGCTCGTTTGCCCCGATCGCACATCTTGGAACCCCTCTATCCGGCTCAACAACGAAGCCGACGGTGAAGCAGTTGCTGGTCGAACCACGCGCGACAGCGCTTCTCTGATGGCCGGTGCATCCACGGGAGTGTCATCGACGAACTTGACCTTCGGACGAAGGTCAAGAACCAGTGATCGAGAGTCTTTGCCAAAAGTCCAACCCTTGGCCAGGGCTGGTCGCGGTTTGCCAGTTTCGGGGTCAAGGCCAACAAGCCCATCACAAGCGGTCCGCAACATGAGCAATGCCGATTGAGTGGTCGCTTTGGCCGGATCGAGGTCCCCAGGAGCGAGCGTTCCCACGGACAGCGATCCGCCCCCCGTTTTCGTGACAGGCGCGACGGCGCCTTTTGGACCACAGGAACCGATCAACAAAACCAACGCCGAAACGGCGATGAAGCGTCGTATCAAACCACGGTCTTGTGCTTGGCGAAATGACATGCTGCGAATTGCCCCGGCGAGTGCTCTTCGAGTTCGGGTTCCACGTCAACGCACACCTTGGCCACCTGCCGATGCACCACTTTCCCGATGGTAACCACCTGCTGTTCCCCGGCGGCCGCGACCTCTTCGCTCCTGAAGCATCGTGTGTGGAATCTGCACCCCGGCGGCGGATTCGCAGGACTCGGGACATCGCCGCGAAGGATCACGCGCTGCCTCTGCTTCTCTTTGGATGGGTCGGGGATAGGCACGGCTGACAGCAACGCCTGCGAATACGGATGCATCGGGCTCTGGTAAACCGCGTTCTGCGGGGCGAGCTCAACAACCTTGCCCAGATACATGACCAGGACATCATCGCTGATATGCCTGACCACCGACAGATCGTGCGCGATGAAAACGTAGGTGAGGTGTCGCTCGGCCTGAAGATCCTCCAGTAAGTTGATTATCTGAGCTTGGATCGAAACATCCAATGCCGACACAGGTTCATCGCAGATGATTAGTTTGGGCTCGAGCGCCAAAGCTCTCGCGATGCCTATCCGCTGCCTCTGCCCACCGGAGAACTCGTGGGGATATCGATTGCCGTGCTCCGGGTTCAGCCCAACCCTGTCGATAAGTTCCGATATCTTCCCTCTGCGCGCGGCGCGGGCAGACCCGTGAACGATCATGGGCTCGGCGATGATGTCGTTGACCGTCATCCTCGGATTCAAAGATGCGTAAGGGTCTTGAAAGATGATCTGCATGTCTCGCCGCAGTTCGCGCATCGCATTGTTATCTAACGAAGTTATCTCTTGGCCCTCGAACCACACCTTGCCCGCTGTGGGCTCGAGGAGACGCAGGATGCATCGCGCCAGCGTCGACTTCCCGCAACCCGATTCACCCACGATCCCAAGGGTTTCCCCGCGACGGACCGTGAAGCTCACACCATCGACCGCTTGGACCGCTCCCACCTTCCTGCGTAGGAATCCCTTCGTTATGGGGAAGTGCTTGACCAATCCTTCGACGCGCAGGATCTCTTCACCCTCTGCCGGGTCCTTCGGCGCCCGCGCTTCGGCGACCTGGCTCATCCGGCCTGCTCCGCAACCAATGACACCGGGGGTTTCCAATCTGGTTTGTCGGCGAAGTGGCACGCAGCTATGTGGTCGGTGGTAGTGGTAGGCCGAAGGGTCGGGTACTCATGTCTGCAGATGTCTTCGACGAAAGGACATCTTGGCGCGAATGGGCAATGGTGGAGTTCCTTCAATAGCGACGGCGGGGCCCCCCGTATAGGGAGCAGTCTCTCTTTCCGCTCCTGATCGAGCCGCGTGATCGAGGTCATCAATCCCCAGGTGTAGGGATGTTTGGGTTCGTAGTAGATCTGGTCGCATGTCCCCATCTCAGCAACCTTGCCCGCGTACATCACCATCACTCTGTCTGCGACGCCCGCGACGACTCCCAGGTCGTGAGTGATCAGCATGATCGAGGAATCGAACTCGGCCTTCACCCTCAGCAGAACGTCCAGTATCTGGGCTTGAATGGTGACGTCTAGGGCTGTGGTCGGCTCGTCGGCGATCAGAAGATCAGGGTTGAGCGCGACAGACATCGCGATCATCGCGCGCTGACGCATCCCTCCAGAGAACTGATGGGGGTATTCACGCGCACGCTCATCGGGACGGGGGATGCCTACCAATTCGAGCAGTTCGACAGCCTGGCGCATCGAGGCCCTCTTGTTGGCCTTCGTGTGAGTTCGATAGACCTCGGCGATCTGGCGCCCAACCGTGAACACCGGGTTGAGTGCAGTTAGCGGGTCTTGGAAGATCATCGCGATCCGGTCGCCTCTAAGATCTCGCAGCCGATCCTGTTTCATCTTCAGCAGGTCCGTGCCCTTATAGAGAACCTGACCGCCGACAACTTTGCCGAACGGTTTCGGTATCAGGTTGAGTATCGACAGGGCGGTGACGCTCTTGCCAGACCCAGACTCACCAACCACGGCGAACAGTTCGCCGGGAAAGACGTCGAAACTGACATCGTCGACCGCACGAACGATCCCGTCCTCGGTCGAGAACTGGGTGCGCAGGTTGCGAACACTGAGCAGAGGTTCGATCAGCCCAATCTCCCGGCGGACGTCGGGTCAAGGGCGTCGCGCAGACCATCACCGACGAAGTTCACACACAGAACCGTTATCAAGATCATCAGGCCTGGGAACCACACCAACCATGGCTCGGAGAGCATCGAGTCTTGGGAGCCCGAGAGCATGTTGCCCCAAGTGGCCGTTGGCGGCTGGATACCAAAGCCCAGGAACGAAAGCGTCGATTCTGAAAGGATCGCGAGAGCGATCACCAGGGTCACGTTCACGATGATCGGGCCGAGGGTATTGGGAAGTATGTGTTTCATCATCATGCGTTTGGAGCTAGCGCCCGATGCCCTTGCGGCTTCCATGTATTCCTTCTCTTTGATCGACAACGACATTCCGCGCACGATGCGAGCGACAGGCATCCAACCGACCGCGGACAAGATGATGACGATGTCCGATATCCCGCCCTTCAAAGCTCGCGCCGCCATCATCGCGACCGCCAAAAACGGAAGCCCTAGAAAAAGATCTGTGACCCGCATCAGCGCGTTGTCAACGAACCTTCCATAGAAACCGGCCATCACCCCCACCGCAGTTCCGATCAGCCCCGATGAAAGGGCAACACCAAGCCCCACCGCGAGAGAGATCCTTCCCCCAAAGACAACGCGGCTGAATTCGTCTCGCCCCAGTTCATCGGTTCCCATGAGGTGTCTTAGGCTCGGGCCCTCACGAGAGTGTTTCAAGTCAAGGTCGTTCGGCTTATAGGGGGCAACGAGCGGGGCGAATATGGCGACCAAGTAAAAAACGACGAGGACGATACCGCCGACCATCGCGGCGCGATGCCTGCGGAAACGTCGCCATGCGATCTGTCGCGTCGTCCTCGACGTTGTTTCCGGTCCCTGTTCTGGCGCAGCGGGCACCGGATCAGCCACATGTGTTCCGATGGTACTCATGTTGTGCTCTCAGTCATAACGGATCCTTGGATCGAGTGACGCATAGAGGATGTCGGCTAGAAGATTGAAAGCCACGATCAATCCGGCTGTCACCATCAACCAGGAAAGAACGATCGGGTGGTCGCCGCTCAAGAGCGAATCGACGAATATCCCTCCCATCCCTGGCCAAGAAAATATCGACTCGGTGATGATAAGTCCTCCGAACAGCCCACCAACATCTATAGCCACCACGGTGACCAGCGGGATCAAGGCGTTGCGGAGCCCATGCTTCAAAACGACTTTCGTCTCAGAAACTCCCTTCGCCCGAGCCGTACGCATGTAATCAGAGCCCATGACTTCGAGCATGCTCGCGCGCTCGTATCTACCCCATCCGGCGACTAACTGAACCATGAGAGCCAGTGATGGCAACGTCGCATGCCTGAGGAAATCGCCCAAGCTGAATCCGATCGTGCCAGGTCTTCGAAGGCCGCCGGTGAAGAAAAGGGGTTCCGACTCCAGAAATGCCGGCAGGAAGTGGAATGTATGGCGAAGGCTGCCGAGCCAGCGTTCCAGATAGAACCCCATCACCAATTGAAGGATGAGCCCGAACCAGAAGATCGGCATGGAGATGCCGAAGAAGGAAGCGCCAGTGAAGGTGTAGTCCAACTTCGAATAAGGCCTGACCGCCGAGTAAACCCCCACGGCGATCGCGAAGAACAGCGACAAGATCACCGCCATGGCCATCAGTTTCAAGGTGTTGACGAAACGTTCGATCAGGATGGGCTTGACTGGTCTTTCGTATTGAAGCGAGATCCCCCAGTCCCCTCTCGCGAAGTGAGAGAGCCATGCCACGTACTGCTCGGGCCCTGACTTATCCAGGCCCAAGGCCGCCTTGACTCGCGCAACATCCTCCTGGCTCATCCGGGGGTTGATGAGCGCCCTCGTTGGGTCCGTGGTCAATCTCATGAACGTGAATACGAGCACCGATGAGACGATCAAGATCGGTATGGAGATGAGGACGCGCCTTACGATGTAGGAGAGCATCTATCTCTCATTATAGGAACAGGGCCCGGATAACCGGGCCCTGTTCATCTTCTTTCGTTGCGGGATAACGGGGTTTTGCCTATCCGTTCCCTGGACACGTCTTACATGGCGGGATCTGGTCGCCTGCCCAGTTTGACGTTGCTGTCGGGTCGGGAGTTGCGACCGAGGCATACATCAGAACCTGCCAGTCACGCGAAGGCTGCCTGGTTTGGAACAGGTAGCCAGCAACTGAGTTGTCGGTTCTAACGTGGATACCTATCCCTTCGAGCTGCTTGACCAGGATCAACTGGAACTGTTCACGACCGGTGTTACCGGCAGTCGTTCCGTACTTGAACTCCAAGGTCTTGCCGTTCTTCTTCCAGTCTTGCAGTGTGATGGTTGCATTGTCGCCGAGCGTTTTTGGCAGATCGGCTTCTTTGATGGGCTTGCCCGCATCATCGAATGGTTTCCATCCTGCCTTGACCAAAATGTCTTCAGCCTTGGCCTGATCTTGCGTGACAGGGAAGTCGTTGTTGCACCACTTGCCGCCCGCGTTGTCTGGCACGTTGAGGAGGCAGGGGCTGACTTTGGCTTTGAAACCGGTTGGCGCGAGCAGGTCATTCACGACCTTGTCTATCGCCGCCTGACGGTCGAGCCCGAAAAGGATCGCCTGTCGCACGGCTAGTTCATCAACGGGATGCATGTCGAGGTTGAACCACAGACCTTCATACTGCGTGCCGCCTTTGGCCTTGACCTTGCCATTGGCCACTTTGCCGCTGATCACTTCGCTCAGCGCGTCGGCCGGCTGCGGGAAGAAGGCATCGACCTCACCAGTGCGGAACGCTGCAACTTCTCCTGCTTGGCGAGCAGCTTGCTTGTTCAGGAAGATCACCTTCGCGATGGCTGGCTTGGGACCTGTGTATTTGTCGTTGCGAGACAGATCCATCTCGTTGGTGTCGAACTTGTCGATCTTGTAGGGACCGCCCGAGAATGGAAGATCCGTCGCCATCTTGCCGGTGACATTCGGGTTGTTGTTGAACGCCTTGGCTTCCATGATGCCCCCGGCGCCGCTGCCGAAGAGATCTTTCCAAGGTGCGTACGGCTCTTTGAACTTGATGGTGACTTTGCTTCCCGCCGTGACGACGTCGGTGATCTTTTCGTAGCCGACCCGCGAGAGTGCGTCGGGCGTCTTCATAACGGCCTGCCAGGTGAACTTGATGTCTTCACCGGTGATCTTGGTGCCGTCGGCCCAGTTCGCGTCATTCAGATCGTAAGTGACCGAGAATGGGCTCTCGGTGAGGGTTCCCTTCTCTTTGCTCGGGATCTCTTTGATCAAGTACGAAGGCTCATATTCGTTGCCAGCGGTTAGCTGGGTGAGCTTGGGATACGCGACATTCGTCAGGTAGAACAGCCAGGACGAGTTGGCGCAGGACGTGATCTGGTTCAAACAGGTGGGCCACTGTTCCGCTCCAAACTTGAGCGTGTCACTTCCTTTGAGCGACCACTTGGGAAGTTCGCCTGAGAAGGCTGCCTGGCCGCCGTTGAAGTCGAGGTCGGCACCGAGCTTGGCCGAGTTCCAAACGAGGATGGATGGCTTTGCGTACAGAGGGATCGAAGCGATATCTTTGAACGTGAGCGCACCTATCTTCTTGAATTCCTCAACGCGCTTAGCTTCGTCGAGTTCCTTATCTGAATCCTTCATCAACTTCGTGGCTTCTGCGTTGTTCCACCCGTCAAAGTTCGCGCCTGACGCGGCTGCCGCCGATGCCGAGGGTGATGCGCTTGTCCCACCCGTCGTTGACTTAGTGCATGCCGCCAAGAGCATCGCCATAACAACAGCGATCCCCAGGATGTATCTACCCCTTTGCCTCACTACGCACCTCCATGTCGAAGATTCAACCAAGCGTTTTACGCCTGGCCGGGCATCCTATAGCCCTATGTCACAGTAAAAGTGGATTCAGCCTATTACTTGAGGTTTAGCACAAGCAATATCGTGGTTGTGGCGAACACCAAGGCGGTCACGATGGTGATCCGGTCGAGATTGCGTTCAACTGCGGTCGAACCTCCAACCCCACCTCCCAATCCTCCGCCGAACATCTCCGAAAGACCGCCACCGCGGCCTGCATGCAACAGGATGAACATAACCAATGCAGCGGCCGATAAAACATGGAAAACAACAATGACGGTAAGAACGGCTACCTCCCTAGGTGATTACGACGGTTGTGAGTCTAACGCGCCGCAACCCAGCTGGCCCCTTAGGACCCGATCCCGCGCACGTCAGCGAGCACATCAGTCGCAGAGCAGGAACCCCTTAACTGGGCTATTGGTCACTTTTGGTACTGGACCAGCCGCGCAAAGTCTTCGGCCTCCAGGCTGGCTCCACCAACCAATGCGCCGTCTATGTCTGGCTGTGACATCAATTCGGCGATGTTGCCAGGCTTCACGCTTCCTCCATATTGGACTCGAAGATCGTCCGCTGAATCGGGCGCGAAGTCACGGACAGTGGTTCTGATGAACGAACTCATTGCCTGAGCGTCCTCAGACGAGGCGGTCTTGCCTGTTCCGATCGCCCAGATGGGTTCGTAGGCGATCACCATCTTGGCGACCTGCTCCCCGGTCAAACCCTTGGTGCCCTCCAAGACCTGGGCGGAGACCCTCTCCTGCGCTACAGAGCCTTCACGCTCTTCGAGCGTTTCACCAACGCACATGATCGGGATGAGTCCCGACTCGAACGCTGCGGTCACCTTCTTGTTCACGGTTTCGTCGGTTTCAGCGAAGGATTGCCTGCGTTCCGAGTGACCGATGATCACGTACTTAACACCGAGCTTGGTGAGCATGGACGCAGATATCTCGCCGGTGAATGCGCCCGATGATTCCCAGTGCATGTCCTGTGCCCCTATCGAGATCTCCAGGTCATCGCCGTCGATGGTTGTTTGAACTGAGCGGATAGCTGTGAATGGCGGGCAGATGACGATGTCGACCTGATCATAGGTAACCGGTTCGAGATGGTTGCGTAACGCCTCGACGAAGTGGATCGCATCGAGGTGTGACTTGTTCATCTTCCAATTCGCTGCGATCACGGGCTTTCTCATCGGACCCCCTCCATCAGTGCCGCAAGACCTGGCAGGCTCTTGCCCTCCAAGAATTCCAAAGAGGCGCCGCCTCCGGTTGACAGGTGATCGACGGATCCGGCCAGACCGAACTTGGCAAGAGCCGCCCCCGAATCTCCTCCACCAACAACCGTGAAGCCAGAACAAGACGCGACGGCCTCGGACACCAGGCGTGTGCCCTCCGAGAACGAGTCCCACTCGAAAACCCCCATCGGCCCATTCCAAAGAACGGTGGCAGCACCCTCGATCGATTCGCCGAACCGCTTAGCGGTTCCTGGACCGATATCCAAAGCCATCTTGTCTGGAGGAACTGCATTAGCATCGACCAAGATCGATTGCGCTTCGGAGCTGAATCCTTCGGCCACGACAAGGTCTTCGGGCAATCGGATCGTTGCTCCCGCTGCCGCCGCCTCTTTCATCGCATCGGCAACCTCGTCCAACCGGTCCGGCTCGATCTTCGAAGTGCCCACGGCAAGGCCGGTCGCAGCAAGGAACGTGTTTGCCATCGCGCCGCCGATCAATATCTCGTCGGCATGTGCGGCGAGGTGGCGAACGACGCCAAGCTTGTCCGAAACCTTTGCCCCCCCGAGCACGACAACGAAAGGTCGCCGAGGGTCTTGGATCAATCGCGATAACACCTCTACTTCGCGCTCAAGGAGGCGACCCGCGGCATGCGGCAGGAGCCCCGGGACTCCCGCAACCGAAGCATGGGCCCGGTGAACCGCTCCGAAGGCATCACACACGAATAGCTCCGCCAGTGATGCCAGCCTCTGGCTGAATCCCGGATCATTTGACTCTTCTCCCTGGTCGTAACGCAGGTTTTCGAGCAGAGCGACTTCATCGGCATCCATCGATAACAGGTCCTCTGCAGGACCGGTGGGATCGCTCGTGACTCGAACCCTTCTCTCCAAAAGGGTTGCGAGGCGCTGACCCACAGGAAGCATCGACAGCGCAGGATCTACCTTGCCCTTGGGGCGCCCCAAGTGCGAACAGCACACCACAGTCGCGCCGCGCGATAGGAGTTCATTGATCGTAGGTAGCGCCGCTGCGATGCGCATGTCATCGACCACTTCACCATCGCGGATGGGAACGTTGAAATCGACGCGCAGCAGAACACGTTTACCAGAAACGTCGAGCGCATCTATGGATGGCAGTTCCAAATCTAAGCCCGGCCCACCTTCTTGATCAGGTCGACCAGCCTGTTGGAGTAACCCCATTCGTTGTCGTACCAGCCGATCACCTTGACCTGGTTCCCCAAAGACATCGTCGATAGGCCGTCGATGATGCACGACGCCGGATTGCCGATGATGTCTGACGATACGATCGGGTCCTCGGTGTACGCGAGGATGCCGCGCCAGTTATCCGAATTCGCTGCGGCCTGGAAAGCAGCATTCACTTGTTCCGCGGTAGCTTCGTTCTCTAGAACGCACACCAGGTCGGTGACGCTGCCGTCGGGAACCGGAACCCGCATGGCCATACCGTCGAGTTTGCCTTTCACCTCGGGGATGACGAGCGCAAGCGCCTTCGCGGCACCGGTTGACGCTGGAACTATGTTGAGTGCGGCAGCCCTCATCCGACGAAGATCGGGCTTTCCCTTGCGGGTGACCGCGGCCTGGTCCTGCAATTGCTGCTCCGTTGTGTAGGCATGGATGGTCGTCATGAATCCGGACTGGATGCCGAAGTTATCCAACAGCACCTTGGTCATCGGACCAACTGAATTGGTCGTGCAGGAAGCGTTGGAGATGATGTGGTGTTTGGACTCGTCATACTGCGAATCGTTAACCCCAAGCACGATCGTGAAGTCGGGGTCGGTTGCGGGGGCCGAAACGATGACCTTTCGGGCACCTGCCGAAAGATGCTTCGAGGCACCCTCTCGGTCGGTGAAAAGTCCAGTCGACTCGATCACGACGTCCACTCCCATCTGCGCCCAGGGCAGGGCCGCAGGATCGCGTTCGCTGATGAATGTGATCGATCTTCCATCGACACTTATCGAGTCGTCAGTTGTCTTGATCTCGGCTCCCAATACTCCGTGCGTCGAGTCGTACTTGAGCAGGTGACCGAAGACCTCAGGGGTGCCCCCCGGGTCATTGATGACCACGAGCTCAACGTCGGTTGTCCCTTGCTTGATGATGGCTCTTAGAAAGTTCCTGCCGATCCGGCCGAAACCGTTGATGCCTACTTTGATACTCAATGCAGCCTCCTCGATATCCGAGATTCCGTGTTTGTGAAGTCCCTAGATACTATCCTTGCGGGCGATCGGGGCCGATTTGATGTACCTGTCGGCATGCCCAAGGGAACCGGAAGAGATCGACGGACCCTCCTGCATCACAATTTCTTCAACACGTCCGCAAGTCGAGCCGGGTCATGGCGCGAAGATCCATCGGTTGGGAGAAGATCGGCCCCCACGACCAGAACCCCCATGCCCTTCAACGCCACGATATCGACTGCGACTGCAGGCCCATTCGTTGGAGGACGGCCTGTATGAGCGACCACAACATCCACGGAGCCGGTCCCCAGGTGCGCGTAAACGGCCGACAGATGCGCCGCCGCATCGAAGTGCTGAGTCTCCCCTAAGGGAGCCACCAGATTGCAGACATAAACCTTTTGAGCATGAGCCGTAACCAGCGCTTCCTTCAATTCCCGCACCAGGAGCGGAGGCAAAACGCTGGTGAAAAGACTGCCAGGACCAAGAACGATCTGGTCTGCATCCGTCAAGGCTTGTACAGCGGGTTCAAAAGGTTTCGGATCGGCGGGATCGAGAGCAACAAAGGTTATGCGACCCGTTGAGGTTGCAACCTCAACCTGACCCTCAACGAGTTGTCCTTCGACCTCTGAGATCAATCTGACCGGATCCAATGTTGGTGGCAGTATCCTGCCCTCGGCCCCCAGTAGGGCCGCGGCCTGTTCGATAGCCGCAACGAAACTTCCGCTCTCTTGCGCTGCGGCGGCGATCATCAGGTTCCCAACTACATGGCCTTCGAATCTGCCCGACGGGAACCGATGTTGGAAAACCGACACCGTTGGTGAGTCCGGGGCTAAAGCCGCAAGGCAGTTGCGTATGTCGCCCATCGGCAAAACCCCAAGTTCGCGGGCGAGCCTTCCGGATGAGCCTCCGTTGTCGGCTACCGTGATGATCCCAGTGACATCATCCGAGTAGAGCCTGGCGGCCCTAAGGCTGGCCGAGGCTCCGTGACCTCCGCCAACAACTACAACGCTCACTCGCGGTCCAGGTCCCTATGTACAACTGTCGAGGGGAAACCTTTCTCTTGGAGGTATCTCGCAATCTCGTCACCAACAACAACCGAGCGATGCTTACCACCGGTGCATCCGATCCCGATCGTCAGGTAGTGGCGACCTTCATTAACGAAACCGGGAAGCAGGAATCCCAGCAGGTCACGCAACTTGAACAGAAACTCCTCAGTACCAGGCGCATTCAGTACATAACCCCTTACCTTGCGGTGGGTCCCGTTGAGAGGCCGCAACTCATCTACCCAATGCGGGTTTGGCAGGAATCGGCAATCCAGGATGATGTCGGCATCAAGCGGGATGCCATGCTTGTATCCGAACGAGATCACATTGACCGCGATCCCAGATCTGGCCGATGGGTCAGCGAACAAAGATGAGACCTTGTCGCGGAGTTCGTGCACGTTGAGGTCGGTTGTGTCGATGATCACGTCGGCAACGTCGCGGAGTCTTCGCATGATCTGGCGCTCTTGGAAGATCCCTTCGACCACTCGGTCGCTCTGGGCCAAAGGATGCTTCCTCCTGGTCGCCTCGAACCTTCTGACCAAGGACCTGTCAGACGCCTCCAAGAACAGAACCCGCAGGTCAAACCCTCGGTCCTTGATGCCGTCGAGGGCCTTCTCGAGCTCGGGGAAGAATTCTCCGCCTCGCACATCGACTACAAGTGCGATCTGCTTCACTTTGCTGCCGGGGGCCGAAACTAGTTCGACCATCTTCTCGATGAGCGCGGGTGGGATGTTGTCCACGACGAAGTAGCCGAGGTCTTCGAATACCTTAGCCACCTCGGACCGGCCAGCCCCTGAAAGGCCCGTGATGAGCGTGAAACGGGGAGCCGAAACTGCTGCGCTCACTGAGTGGTCAAGGCTTTATCGAGATCCAACTGATGTTCAACATGGTGTTCAAGGGTACTTAGGACAACCCAGCGCTCGAGACGAGGCTTGGCTTCCCACATCTCATCGGGAACCTCCCTTACCAGACCGGCAACATCCAGTCCGGTAACCAACAACTTCTCCAGCAACTGGGTTGCTGGCACCGAGGACATCGCGATAACGGCCCTTTCATTGTGGTCATCGGCCTCGGAATAGTCTCGGCGTTCATAGGTGCCATTCATGGTTGTACGGATCGCCCATATGCATTGTTCATGCCAGTACACCATGTGAGCCACGAGATCGCGTATCGCCCAAGTTCCTATCGTGTGAGGCTCTTGCAAGATCTCAGCTGATGCATCCGATAGTCTGCTATGCAAGCGCCTTACGCTCTGCTCAACCTTGTCGGCAAGTTCGTGCCGATCTGATACTGGCATCATGTCCTCCTGAGGGCCTCATGGATCCTTCGCGCCATCTCTTTACCGATGCCGGGGACCTGTGCGATCTGCTCGATCGTTGCTTGCTCCAACTTCTTCACCGAACCGAAATGCTTGAGCAGGGCACTTCGGCGAGAAGAGCCGACCCCAGGCAACTCATCGACGATGCTCTTAGTCATCGACTTCGCACGGCGCGTCCTCTGGTAACCAACCGCGAACCTGTGGGCCTCGTCTCGAACCCTCTGGAGAAGATACAGGGCCTCGGAGCCTCGTGGGATGATCCTGGGTTCCGATTCACCCGGAACGAATACTTCTTCGAGTCGTTTCGCCAAAGACACGACCGGGATGCCCACGATCCCAACCTCGCTCATCACCTGAACCGCTGCATTCAACTGACCCTTACCACCATCTACCACAATCAATCCCGGCTGGTAAGCGAACTTGTCTTGGCGGTCGCGCGGTTTCGCCGAAGCTTCGACCAGCCGGGTGAGCCTGCGCCCGATCACCTCCCCCATCGAAGCGAAATCGTCCTGGCCCTCTACTGAGTTGACCTTGAATTTGCGGTAATCCGATCTCTTTGGCAGCCCGTCCTCGAAAACAACCATAGAACCGACAACTTCCGTCGGCCCCAGGTTAGAGATGTCGAAACATTCGATCCGGAGCGGCGCTTCGGGTAGGTCGAGTTGTTCTTGGAGTTCTGAAAGTGCCTTTGAACGAGCGTCGAAATCGGTCGCTCGCTTCAGCCGCTCACGACCGAATGCTTCCTTAGCGTTTTCCGCGATGGTTTCGAGGAGTCTGCGTTTGGAGCCTCGCTCGGGGACCCTGATCGTCACCTTGGAATCGCGAGCTATCGACAGCCAGGCTTCCAAGACTTCGGCCGACGGGGGCATGACCGGAACCAGCACCTGTGAAGGGATCTCGGTTTGGTCCGAGTAGAGGTTCTCGATGAAAGTTTCAACCAGCGGTGCATCGTCAAGGTCTTCGACCTTGTCCACCATGAAGCCCTTTCGGCCAACCATCCTGCCCTTGCGCACGAAGAACACCTGGAAAGAGGCTTCGAGGTCGTCTCCGAAGAAATGGATCGCGTCGATGTCTTCTCTCTTCTCGGTGACCATCTCCTGACGTTCGATGACTCTGCGAACTGCGCTCGACTGGTCCCTCAAACGGGCAGCCTGTTCGAACTCGAGCCTTGCTGCAGCGTTCTTCATGCGGTCCTGCAGATCTTTGGTGATCTTTTCGTGGTCGCCATCCATGAATTCACAGAATTGCCTGACTATCTGCAGGTGCTGTTCGGCATCGACATGACCGACGCATGGGGCGGAACATCGGCCGATGTCGTACAGCAGACAAGGGCGTCTCGCCGACTTGGCGCGGTCGAACACTCCCTTGCTGCAGGACCGAAGGGGAAATACTCGCAGCAGCAGGTCGAGCGTCTCTCGGATCGCGTATGCATGCGTGTAGGGCCCGTAGTAACGATCTCCCTTTCGTTTACGTCCTCTCACAACCATGGCTCTTGGGAATTCCTCGCTCATCGTTATGGCGAGATATGGGTACGACTTGTCATCGCGATAGCGCACATTGAAACGCGGGTGATGTTCCTTTATGAATGTGACTTCGAGCTGGAGAGCTTCGACCTCGGTCGATGTGACTATCCATTCAACTTCGGCAGCCGAATCGACCATCGCAATGGTTCGGGCATGCAATCCCGTTGTGAAGTAGTTGGGAACCCTCGACCTCAGACTCTTTGCTTTGCCGACATAAAGGACGCGTCGTTCTTCGTCTCGGAACATGTAAACGCCGGGCGAATCTGGGATGTCTAGGTTGCGCGGGCGCCAACTTGGATCGGCCACCATCAGATACTCTCATGGACCAGTCGATATGACGGTCACGTTAGGAGCGGTTACTTGCCCTTGGTGTTCGCAGCTGTGATGCCGCATGGGGGTGCCCTCATCCCCGGTGTCGAAGAAACCGACGAGAATGCCTCTGCCGAGTTGACCGAGGCTATGGATCGCATCGCCTCGAACGCTGCTGAGGCGCGCTTGGATGTCGTATTCATCGCAACTCCGCATGGGGTTCGGATCGAGGACGCTCATTCGATAGCGATGGCGACGACCACCGAAGGCTCGCTTGGTCCGTTCGATCTAAGCGCTCCGATCGATCACACCACCTCGGTAGAGATCCTGGCTGAGGCTCAAGAACGCAAGCTTCCGTGTGTGGGGATCCTCTTCGGGGGCCAGTCTGTGCCGCTCCCGATGGACTGGGGTGTTTTCGTTCCGCTTTGGTTCCTCAGTCAAACGGGACCTCTCCCACCTGTGGTCGTCATCTGCCCATCTCGATCATTCGGTCTCGATACCCTTGCTGACCTTGGCCGAGTGATCGCCGAGCATGCAGAGAAAAGCACATTGCGGATCGGCATCATCGCAAGCGCAGACCAGGCCCACGCCCATCAGGCTGAAGGACCTTACGGCTTCGACCCGACCGCGAGGGTCTTCGATGAACTCATCGTTGATATAACCAGGCGCGGGGCCTACCAGGAATATCTAAGGCTGTCATCGGATCTGATCGAGACCGCGCTCCCCGATAGCCCATGGCAGTTGGCGATCTTGAAGGGAGCTTTCGATGTGGTCGATTTCGCGGTTAAGTCGGTCGATTACGATTGTCCATCTTACTTTGGGATGATGTGTGCCGAATTCGCACGAGGTCAGTAGGGGGTGGCCGAGTAGTGTTGGATCACTTTGATCGCGTAATATCCAAGCGGCATCGCTACCAACAAAGAGTCGATCCGGTCGAGCAGACCGCCGAAGCCCGGCAACAGGTCTCCCGCATCCTTTGTGTCGAAGGCGCGCTTCACCAAAGACTCAACCATGTCGCCCCACAACGCCCCTAGGCCGATCACCAAAGGAACAACTGCCACCGTCACTTTGGTGAGGTCCCCTGGGATCGCGAAAGACATGAGCCAGAAGGCTAGATAAGCGCCGACAACATTGCCCGCGGCCCCGGCCCATGTCTTATTGGGACTAACGGACGGACGGATCTTCGGCCCTTTGGCGATCTTGCCAACGGTGAAAGCGAGCACGTCCGAAAGAGCAACGGAAGTGCCGAGGAGAAGCAGCAGCGCTACGCCCTGCTTCTCGGTCCGTGCGATAAGCACGAAGAACGACAAGAACACCGCGATCCATATGTAACCAAGAACGCTGGCCGCCGCTTGCATGACTTCTGTACGCGGGTCGGCATGGGGATCTTTGAGGCGCGTTAGTGGGATGAGCGTCGCGACCGCGAAGAAGCCGATGGGCATGAACAAGAAGAACCTGTGACCGAAATACGCGGTGACGATGAGACCGAACACTCCGTAGCCGATGAGCCACGCGAGATATGGCCGCGCTAGTTTCACTAATTTGCCGTACTCGATGATGGCCTGGATGGACATGTAAACGACAAGTCCGAGCGATACGAACCCACCGGTGAAAACGCTTAAAGCAAAGATGGGGGCCATCACCGCCCACGACCCCACTTTTTGGAAGAGAACCGAACCGCGCCATCGTGAAGGCGGCTTTCTTTCAACAACGATCACGAGAACAAGGGCCACGAACAGCAGAAGCCCTATCCGCGATGCCGTCGGCTGAAACAGCGGTTGAGCGAATGGATCACGAGGCATCTAGCATCCGTCTGCTGATGAAAAGTCTTTGTATCGCCGTGACCGCGCTTCCGGCGAGGATCACCCACACCCCCGCCTTCAAGGCCCTTTCGCCAACGAAGTAAGCGGAGGCACTGGCGATTGAAACCACGATCATCCGGTCGGCCTTGCCCATAACCCCAGCGTAGATACGACTACCACCAGCAGCCTTGGCAACCGTTCCTATGTACGAACTGAGAAGAACCATGGCAAGAGCCGCGGCGGCCGGTCTGAAGAAAGTCACCGAGCCGAGACCGATGAACCACACGACGTCGGAAAGTCGGTCGCAGGTTTCATTCAAGACCTCGCCGTATGGCCGGGCAGAACCGTCTGCAACCGCCACCATCCCGTCAAGAGCATTGAGCGTGATCCGACCCATCGCCAAGAAAGGGACGAGTAACAGCAACCACCTTAACCAGCCAGCGAACATGAAACAAAGCGCGCCGGCAACCGACAACAAAAGGGCAGTCGCAGTTATCGAATCTGCCTTCACTCCCAGACGGATGAGCAGATCCCGCGCTCTGGTCAACCTCCTTTGGAACGCGGGCTTGATGGAATAGATACTCAAACTTCACCGGCGGGGCGGGCACCAAGTTCGACGATGGCGTCGTGGAGTCGTTGATTGAAGGAAACATAATCGTCCGCAGGCGTTGGCCCAACGGGCTTTCCGAATCTGACCGTCACATCGCCGTGGCGCGGGAACGTCGCACCTTTGGGGAATATGTCGTAGGCACCTTGCAAGAAGATGGGAACGGCGGCACATCTGACGTCGACGCACATGTACGAAGCCCCAAGTTTGAAATCGCCAAGTTCACCAGTCTTGGAACGGCTGCCTTCTGGGAAAAGCAAGACCGACCATCCGCGCCTTAACCCTTCTTTGCATCGCTCGAGCGATTCGCGTGAACCCTCGTGCCTCTCGAAGGGGATGGTGCCGAGCGCTAGAGATGTCAACGCGCCAACCGCAGCAACTTTGTAGAAATAATCAGCAGCCGCTGCCACCATCGTCTTTTGTCTCAGACGGAAGGGAAGAGCCGCCAGGATGACCGGGCAATCCAGATGTGATGTGTGATTAGAAACGAGCACCACCGGGCCTTCGACCTGGTTCAGGTTCCGCTTTCCCCGAACGTCAAGCCGCGCGAACCACCTAACCAGCGGAAAGAGGAGCGTTTGCTGTATGTCGCTGCGCAGGCCACGGACCGGGCCTGTGTGCGCCCAATCGTACGGCTGGAATAACCTCTGCGGAATATGCGCTCCCGGCTTTTTCATCCGATCCAAAGGCTGGTTCAAAGTGACTCTGGCCTCATCCTCGCATTTTTCTGGGGTGTAGCCGAGGCATTGTTCTTCCCAATCTTCCCCGACTACTACCTGTTCGCAGTGGTGCCAGCAGCTCCAAGCAGATGGTGGCGCGCTGCCTCTTTCGCGACCGTGGGGTCGATCATCGGTGGAACGATCGGTTACTGGATCGCCGTGGCGCTTCACTCCTTTTCCATCGCCAGCCACATGCCTTTGATCGCACCAGGGATGATGCGTGAGGCAAGCGATTGGATAAGAGCCCTCGGAGGGTTCGCAGTCTTACGTCAACCTCTTTCAGGGATCCCATACAAGGTCTTCGTGTTTCTGTGCGGGGCTCGGCACCTGTCCTTCATCGTGTTCATCTGGGCATCCCTTATAGCAAGGGGCGTGCGCTTGTTCGCGATCGCCGGTCTCGCTGCGATACTCGGCAAACTTCCGGAGACTTGGAGATCGCGGACCTACGACCTCTTCCTTGCGCTGTTCACCATCACCTTTGGGCTCGCGCTCGCCGCGGTGGTTCGCTCTTTTAGATGATGAGCCCGCGCGGGCTCAGGCCGAACGCTTGGCGACCTGTTGCTTCGGCTTTGATCTCGTCACCTTCGGTTTCGTTGTCACTTGCCCGAGGCCCGTTTCGAATAGCTTCTTCAAGAATCTTCCCGTGTGAGACGCCCCAGATCGCGATATGGCCTCGGGGGTACCGATGGCCACGACTTCTCCCCCGCCAGCGCCCCCCTCGGGCCCCAGGTCGATGACCCAGTCGGCGGTCTTGATGACGTCGAGGTTGTGTTCGATGACCACGACGGTATTGCCCTTATCGACCAAGCCGTGCAGTACCTTCAGCAATTTCGAGATGTCTTCGAAGTGCAGTCCCGTGGTCGGCTCGTCAAGGATATAAAGGGTCCTTCCCGTTGCCCTCTTTGCAAGTTCGCTGGCCAGTTTTACCCTTTGGGCCTCTCCACCCGACAGTGTGGGGGCTGGCTGGCCAAGCCGGACATAGCCAAGGCCGACATCGTTCAATGTCTGCATGTGACGCGCGATCTGTGGGATGGGACTGAAGAATGCCAAAGCCTCTTCAACGCTCATCTCCAGCACTTCCGAGATCGTCTTGCCTTTGTAGTGGACCTCCAGGGTCTCGCGGTTGTATCGCCTGCCCTTGCACACCTCGCAAGTGACATACATGTCGGGTAGGAAATACATCTCGATCTTGATCTGTCCATCTCCCGAACAGTTCTCGCATCTGCCCCCGCGGGCCTTGCCCTTGGTCGAGGTATTGGGAACGTTGAAAGAGAAGCGTCCAGGCGTGTAGCCCCTGACCCTTGCTTCTTCGGTCTGCGCGAAAAGCGTGCGGATGTGATCAAACACGCCCGTATAAGTCGCGGGGTTTGATCGCGGGGTCCTGCCGATGGGCGATTGATCGATATCGATGACTTTGTCGATGTCGTCGAGCCCCATGATCTTTTTATGTTTGCCCGGCAGGCCTTTGGCGTCTCTGAACAGATGCCTATGAACGCCCTTGTAAAGGATCTCGTTCACCAAGGTTGACTTCCCAGAACCCGATACACCGGTCACACATGTGAAAACTCCAAGGGGAAACTCGACATCAAGACCCTTGAGATTGTGTTCCGCGGCCCCTTTCACCACGAGAGTTTTCCCGGCGGTTGACCGTCTCTTGGAAGGTATCTCGATGCGGCGGCGGCCGGATAGGTAGGCGCCGGTCAACGAATCCTTCTTATCGAGCAAACCTTTGACTGGCCCCGAATAGACGACCCGACCACCATGCTCGCCCGCGCCTGGTCCGATATCGACAACATGGTCCGCGATCTCGATCGTTTCTTCGTCATGTTCAACGACGATCAGGGTGTTGCCGAGGTCCCGCAATCTGATGAGTGTTTCGATGAGACGGCGATTGTCGCGCTGGTGCAAACCGATCGATGGTTCATCGAGGATGTAAAGAACTCCTACCAATCCGCTCCCGATCTGGGTGGCCAGACGTATTCGCTGTGCCTCCCCTCCAGCAAGGGTCGCGGCTGCGCGATCGACCGTGAGGTAGTCGAGGCCAACGTCGATCAAGAAACCTAGACGCGAGTTGATCTCTTTGAGCACTCGCTCCGCGATCGCATGCTGGCGTTCGGTGAGTTCCATAGATCCCATGAACTTCTCGGCATCGACAACCGACATCCGGCACAGTTCCCAGATGTTGATGCCCGCGATCTTTACCGCGAGAGATTCAGGTTTCAGCCGGCCGCCCCCGCATGCCGGACAGGGAACCTCGCGGAAGAACTGTTCGATACGCTCTCGGGCGAACTCCGACTCACTTTCTTCGTGACGACGTTGGAGCCACGGGATGATTCCCTCGAAGACCGTGTGGTACTGACGGATCCGGCCATAGCGATTCTTGTACTTGATGAAGATCTCTTCTTCGCCGGTGCCATGAAGCACCAACTTGCGCTGGGCAGGGGTCAGATCCGACCAGGGCGTGTCGAGCCCAAAACCATAGGTTTTGGCGACGGCTTCGATCATCCGATTGAAGTAATCGAGGCGCGCATTCGCCCACGGTCTTATAACGCCTTGCGCTAGGGATAGTTCTGGATCGGCGATGATCAGGTCGGCGTCGGCCTCGAGGTGCGTACCGATCCCATCACAATGGGGACACGCCCCGTAAGGAGTATTGAACGAGAAGTTGCGCGGCGCGAGTTCATCGAAAGATAGCCCGCAATGCGTACACGCTGCGTGTTGAGAGAAAAGCAACGTTTCTCCCGACCCCATCAACTCGATGCCTGCGACCCCTTCGGCCATGCCCAACGCAGTTTCGATGGAATCGGCAAGACGTCTTGTTATCGAGCCCTTCAATACGAGACGGTCGATGATGATGTCGATGTCGTGCTTGTAGTAGCGGTCGAGTCTTACCTTTTCGGTTAGTTCAACCACTTTGCCGTCGACCCGAGCCCTCGAGAACCCCTTCTTGGCATAGTCATCGAACAGGGTTTCGTATTCGCCCTTTTTTCCACGAACCACTGGAGCGAGTACCTGAAACTTCGTGCCTTCTGGCAAAGCCAAGATCTGGTCGACGATCTCTTCGGGCGTTTGTCGCGCGATGGGCCTTCCGCAGTTATAACAATGCGGCTGCCCGATCCTGGCGAATAGTAAACGCAGGTAATCGTAGATCTCGGTGATAGTCCCAACAGTGGAACGTGGGTTACGAGAAGCCGATTTCTGGTCGATCGAGATCGCCGGTGAAAGACCCTCGATGAAGTCGACGTCTGGCTTCTGCATCTGACCGAGGAATTGTCGGGCGTACGAGGACAGACTCTCTACGTAGCGTCGCTGGCCTTCTGCATAGATGGTGTCGAACGCCAGAGATGACTTGCCTGAGCCCGAGATGCCAGTGAAAACGATGAGAGCATCCCGTGGCAGTTCGAGGTTGACATCTTTGAGGTTGTGCTCGCGCGCACCCCTTATCTCGATGTTGGTCGCGGCACTGGAAGAGGTCCCCGCGTTCGTGGAGGTCTTTGATGGCATAGGTGGGTCATTGTCCCACGAGGCATCAACTACAGGCTGGTCAGTCGAAGGCGTGGGAGAATCGGCGGGATGAACATTACGACTTTGTCGATCATCGAAGCGTCGCTCCTTATCGTGGGCGCCGTCCTGGCCACTCGACTCACTCGATGGCTCTCGAAGAACGGGGACCGCAAGGTGGTTCTCATGGCATCGGTTGCCTCTTGGTTCATCTTGTTCGGGATGGTCCCGTTCTTGGTGTTCAGCCTCTTCGTCGCTTCGGCGAGAGGCACGGCTGCCTTACATGGCATCGGGACACTCGCCACATTCGTGCTGAACGTGATCCCTTTCGCACTGGTCGCTTCACCTCTCATCGGCTCGATCACGGGGTTCGTGCTCAGCCGGCACATGCAACGCGTATAAAGGCACCCCCAGATTGCCCGATCGCAAAGATGCCGAGCACCTAGATTCCATCGATCCACTGGCAGCCTATCGGAGCGAGTTCCGGATAGCGGACCCAGATCTCATCTACGTTGACGGCAACTCTCTCGGGCGTCTACCCGAAAGGACCATCGAAGCCGTATCGCGAACCGTAGCTGAGGACTGGGGTGAGGGGCTCGTGCGCTCGTGGCACGGATGGATAGACCTGCCTGCCTCCGTTGGCGACAAGATCGCTCCCTTGATCGGAGCTTCACCGGGGGAAGTCATCGTCGGCGATTCGACCAGTGTGAATCTCTACAAGTTGGCCAAGGCCGCACTAGCTCGGTCCCCTGCTCGGCGAACCATCGTGTGCGACACGGGCGATTTCCCAACAGACATCTACATCATGGAAGGGATCGCGCGCGATAGCGGCTGCCGCTTAGCGCGTATCGATCCAGATCCGGTCCATGGAGTTGCTGCCGCCGACATCGAAATGGCATGCGCCGAGTACGCTGAGGATGTCGCGTTGGTGGTCCTTTCGCACGTCAATTATCGAAGTGGAGCGGTGGCCGACATGCACGCGATAACCCATGCGGCACACGCCGGCGGGGCGATGATGCTTTGGGACCTCAGCCACTCGGCGGGATCGATCGAGATTGATCTTGGCTCTTCCGGTGCGGAGCTGGCTGTTGGCTGCACCTATAAGTACCTCAACGGCGGCCCTGGAGCGCCCGCTTACATGTTCGTGCGGCGCGAGACCCAAGACTCGTTGACCCAGCCGATCTGGGGTTGGTTCTCTCAACAAGACCAGTTCGGTTTCGCCGGCACATACCAGCCAGCCACCGGCATCCGTAAGTTCTTGGTCGGAACTCCGCCGATATTGTCGCTGGTAGCAGCGAGCGAGGGCATAGTCCTGGTATCCGAGGCAGGTGTTCCGGCGTTGAGGGCCAAGAACATCGCGCTCACCGAGATGATGATCGCGTTCTTCGACGAGCAGATGCATGAACTCGGGCTTAGCCTCGCAAGCCCCCGTGACGCTGACAAACGCGGCTCTCACGTTTCACTCTCGCACCCAGATGCTTACCGCATCTGCACCACTTTGATCGATCGATACCGCGTTGTGCCCGATTTCAGGGCGCCCGATGTCATCAGACTGGGGGTACCAGCCATCTACACCAGGTTCGTCGATGCATTCGATGCGATGGACCGCCTTGCGGCTTTACTGCGAGCTGGAGACCACGTCGGGTCCCCAGGCGAGAGAGCCCGCGTCACTTAGCCCTATGAACTAACATGGGCGCCGCCAGATTTGAGATATCCACTGATGGATCACCATCGACGATGATGAAGTTGGCCGTGGCTCCCGGTTCGATAAGACCAACGTCGTGCAGGCCCAGGTGGATGGCGGCTGAAGATGTGGCCGAGGCGATAACGTCATGGGCACTCATCCCGATCTGCATCATCAAACGCAACTCATCGACATCGATGCCCGCCGGTGGACCACTGTTGCCCATGTCTGTTCCGTAGACGAACGGGGCTCCAGCCTCGAAAAGTCGCCGCGTATTTGCCAGTCGCACCTCGGACGGGTCAATGTGCAGCGTAGGAACGATAGTCATCGAGCCCGCTATCGCGTTTACCAGATCATCGCTCAACGGCTCATCGCTCCAAAGACCGTGGGCAAGTTCATCCACTCCTGCTTCTAAGGCGATGTGCAATTGGGCCACACTGCTGCAATGACTCGTGACGCGAAGTCCCAGCCCGTGAGCCGTTTCAACCACCGCGCCAAGTTCCGCTGGGTCCAAGGTAGGACCAGACTGAGGAGCCTGCGCTACCTTGATGATGCATGCTCCCATCGATGCGATCATCGCCACCGCGTCAACTGCGGCCGGTGCACCGGATACTTCGAGGCCTGTGCCCGGCGGAGCCCACCTTGCCTGGGTTGGATATCCACCGACCGCAGTGATCATGGGCCCGGCGCAAAGAAGCTGTGGGCCTGCGTCCGGATCGGCTATCAGTTCGCGTGCCAGTGTGAAGATCTCCATTAACGGCCACCCGAGATCACGAGCCGTGGTCACACCCCCTGCTAAGACACGCTTTGGGTTGAAGAACCCGATGTGAACGTGGGCATCTATGAAGCCGGGCAACAAGAATTTGCCTTCGTATGCTGCGCCCTCGGTACCCGGGGGCCCCAGGTGCAAAGAGTCCGTGATGCTGTGGAAGACGCCATCGCGAACCACTACGTCCTTGAGTTGGGCTGACCCAGAGGCATCGATGACCGAAACGCCGGTCAGAACAAGGTCTTCGTCGTTCAGGCTGAACTCGCGTCGATAGCGCGTTTGTACGCTATGGCGTCGCCCAATGCCGCCCCGAAACCTACTAGCAGGATACTGAAGCCGGGGATGAACGCGATCAGATGAAATGTTGAAACCCCGATACCAGCAACCAGCCCAACCAGCCCGCCGGCCAACGAGGAACGGAATCTGGACCTCGTGATGACAACGCCAGCGATCTTTGGCGTCATCCACGTACCGAATGCGATGCCAACGCAGCCCCCGATGATGGCCCCCAGGACCAGTCCCGAACCGGCACTGCCGAGGGCGCGTCCAAGGAACGCGCCGATCACCGAGGTGCCTATCGAAGCAGCGGCAGCCGATGCACAAACGACTGCTATCAGCATCACCGGATAGCCTCGGCTGCGATGAGAACCAACGGATCGGTCGCCGGTTCCGCCGGTTGATGGATCGGGTATCGATGGATCAGGCAAGGGCTTTCAACTCTCTTTTCAGGTCCGAGATCTCATCGCGGAGTCTGGCAGCGTATTCGAACTTGAGTTCCTTCGCTGCCTCATGCATCTCCTCTTCTAAAGAGATCACCAGACGGGTCAGTTCGTCTTTCGGTAGTGCAACCGTGTCGGCGCGGCGATCACGACGGCGCTTGCCTCTGGGCAGCGGCGTTGTGTCCGACCGCGCGGTCAGCAAGATGTCGGAGATGTTCTTGCGGATGGTCTGAGGGTCTATGCCGTGCTCCAGGTTGTACTCGATCTGGATCTTTCGACGACGGGTTGCCTCGGAGATCGCTCGACGCATCGAATCTGTGACGCGATCTGCATACATGATCACCTGCCCGTCGACGTTACGCGCTGCCCTTCCCATGGTTTGTATCAGCGACGTCTCCGAACGAAGGAACCCTTCTTTGTCGGCATCCAATATCGCTACCAGTGCAACCTCGGGTAAGTCGAGCCCTTCGCGAAGCAGGTTGATCCCAACCAGAACGTCGAATTCGCCCAGCCGCAGATCACGAAGTATCTCGATTCGCTGGATGGTGTCGATGTCGGAATGCAGATACCTCACTTTGACTCCCGACTCAAGAAGGTAGTCGGTTAGGTCTTCGGACATCTTCTTGGTCAACGTTGTGATCAGAACACGTTGTTCCGATTCGACCCTGAGTGAGATCTCATGCATGAGGTCATCGATCTGGCCCTTGGTTGGCTTGACGATGACTTCGGGATCGACCAAGCCTGTTGGCCTTACGATTTGTTCAACTATGTTTTTCGACACCTTCAGTTCATACGGGCTGGGCGTGGCGGACATGAAGATCACATCGCCAACGCGCTCGATGAATTCGTCGAATCGCAGTGGCCTGTTGTCCATCGCCGATGGAAGCCTGAACCCGTGTTCAACCAGGGCCTCCTTCCGGCTGCGGTCCCCTTCGTACATCGCATGCAATTGCGGCACCGTAACGTGCGACTCGTCGATGATCACGAGGAAATCCTTCGGGAAGTAATCGAGCAGGGTATTGGCTGGCGAACCGGCCGGTCGATCGTCGATGTGACGAGAGTAATTCTCGATCCCATTGCAGAACCCCACCTGTTGAAGCATCTCCAGGTCGTACTCGGTACGCATGCGCAACCGCTGCGCTTCTAGAAGCTTGCCTTTCGACTCAAACTCGGCCAGCCGCTCTTTCAGTTCGGCCTCGATGGCCCCCACCGCGCGGTTCATTCGAGCCGTTGAAGCGACGTAGTGTGACGCGGGAAAGATCGTCAACTCCTGTGTTTCCCCTAACATCTCCCCCGTCAACGGATCCATCTTCACGATCCTTTCGACGTTGTCACCGAACAGTTCCACCCTGATGCCCGTTTCTTCATAGGCCGGGAAGATGTCGATGGTGTCGCCCCTGACACGGAACTTGCCTCTGATGAAATTGAGTTCGTTGCGTTCGTAGGCGATATCAACAAGCTTGCGCAGGATGGCCTCTTGGGAGATCTCTTGACCAATCTTTAGGCGCAAGAGCTGACCTTCGTACTCCTCAGGCGAACCAAGACCATAGATGCAAGAAACACTTGCGACGATGATGACGTCGCGTCTAGACAGCAGGGCCGACGTGGCCGAGTGTCGCAGCCGGTCGATCTCGTCGTTCACTGAAGAGTCTTTCTCGATGTATGTATCGCTGGAGGCGATGTAAGCCTCGGGCTGGTAGTAGTCGTAATAGGAAACGAAGTATTCAACCGCGTTGTTGGGGAAGAACTCCTTGAATTCGTTGGTTAACTGGGCCGCTAGGCTCTTGTTCGGAGCGATAACCAGGGTTGGCCGCTGGGCCTCGGCGATCACTCCAGAAACGGTGAAGCTTTTACCCGAACCGGTGATCCCAAGCAGGGTCTGCCGGTCGAGTCCGCGACTTAGACCGTCGAGCAATCCTGCGATTGCCTGGGGCTGGTCGCCGCTTGGCTCGAAGTCAGAAACGATCTTGAACGGTTGCATCAATCCATCCCCAAGAGTGAAGGCAATTCTTCGAGTGTTTGTATCCTGGCGCCTTCGAACGAGGTGTGCAGATCTCTTCGGTCTATCAGCACCGGTGTCATCCCGACTGCCGCCGATGCCTCGACATCGTTTCGGATGCTGTCGCCAACGTAAACGCTTTCTTGCGCGCTCACACCGGCACGCTCTAACGCAAGGTTGAAGATGCCGGCATCTGGCTTTTCTATACCTTCTTTGCCCGATATCACCACGACGTCGAAAAGGGGATCTACCTCCATCTCGATCAGCATGCCTTCGAGCCATTCCTCGAAGTTCGAGATCAGGCCAAGCACGAGGCCCGTGTCTTTCATCAGGCTCAGAGTGGGGACCGCATCGGGGAAGAGACGATACGACTCGGAGCGGGTGAATGTCTCGTACAGTGCCGAAGCGTAGGACCCATCGAGATCGGCCAATCCCAGCTCAGCGAATGCGAGGGCATAGACCCGGCTCCAGAATTCGTATGAAACTTCCCGCGAAGTCGTCCAAGCCGAGGTCCCCATGTGCTCCAAGACCTGGGCGAACGAGGGACCGATGGCGGTGAACGCGCTCGTGACATCGGCGACGTCGACCTCGACACCTTTTCGAGCAAGCACGCCGGCGAAGATCTCTTGGAATGACGGATGCGGAGCAAGCAGGGTCTCGCCTGCATCGAAGAAGACCGCCCGGTATTTCACAGTCAACCCTTCGATCGGATAGCCAGTGTCAGTTCGCCCCAAAGAGTCTCGACGCTCTTGGTGAGCGACTCGATGGTGCCTCGATTGTGAATCACATAGTCGGCGACCGCCAACTTGCGTTCGATGGGCCCCTGCGCCTGCATCCGCGCTCTTGCATCGGTTACCGACAAATCGCGATTGGCTATCGCCCGCGCGATCTGATCTTCGGGCTCGGCTGATACAACAACCAGCGCGTCAAGGGCAAGCGGGCCAACCGCGGTCCCTTCCCGCGCATGCCTGGCAGACATCTCAACAAGCAGTGCCGCATCCACGACAACAACGCAATCGGTGCTCTGTCGTTCTGCGATCAGTTCGAGGATGCGAGCCGTGATCTGCGGGTGCGATATCGATTCGAGTTCGGCCAACTTGGCTGCATCGGAGAACACGATCGCAGCAACTTTCGTCCGGTCGATGTCGCCTCGTTCATCGAGTATTCCGTTGCCGAACACTTCGATCGCCTTAGCGTACCCGGGTCCCCCGCGAGAAAGCACCCAATGACCGATCTCGTCGGCGTCGATAACGATCGCCCCTTTGGCCTGCAGCAAGCGCGCAACCGTCGTCTTCCCGGATGCGATGCCGCCGGTTAGACCTACGAGATACATGCGCGGACCCTCTTTAGGTACTGCTCGTTTAGGTACGGTCCCGCTTCATATCCTCGAGGATCGATTCGAGGGACTCCTCGGGAGCATCGGTCGTGCTGTCCAACATCTCGCCAGCCAGCTCCGGCTCCGCAGGTTTCGGCTCAGGCTGAACCTCCGGTTGAACTTCGGTTTCAGACTGGGCAGTCGCCGCTTCAGGCTGGATCTCTGTCGTGGCTTCGGGCTGGATCTCTGGCGCCGCTTCGGGCGTCGCCGCCTCTGTCGTGGCTTCGGGCGTCGCCGCCTCGACCTGCTGTGAAGCATCATCAGCCGCGGCAACAACTGGCTCGGGAGCCGATCCTGCTTGGATGTCGGCTTCGATCCTCGCCACAGCCGGCTCCGTCTCGGCCGAAGACTCACCAGCAGGCACTTGCGCTGGTTCCATCTCGAACTCGGGAGTTGCCGGGGCTTCTGGTTTGGGGGCTACCGTGGAGGTTGAATACGTCGCGATGGTTGAAGGCTCAGAAGCCTGTTTCAGCGAAAGGCTGATCCGCCTGCGCTCGAGGTCGATGTCGATGACTTTCACCTCAACCTCGGAGTCCAGAGCCACTACCTGCTCAGGCAGTTCCACATGCGCATCTGACAACTCCGAGATATGCACAAGGCCTTCTATGCCATCCGCGACTTGTACGAACACTCCGAAGGGAACCAGTTTCGTGACCTTGCCAGTAACGACGTCGCCCATCTTGTTCGTCCTGGCGAAAGCCTGCCAAGGATCCTCTTGGGTGTTCTTCAACGAAAGCGAAACGCGATCGCGGTCTAGTTCGACCGTAAGAACTTCGACGTTTACTTCCTGTCCGACTTGTATCACTTCGCTTGGGTGATCGACGTGCCGCCAGGATAGTTCCGACACATGGATCAGCCCATCTACGCCGCCGAGGTCTACGAACGCTCCGAAGTTCACGATCGATGAGATGACTCCGACTCGCTTCTCGCCTGGCTTCAGGTTCTCGAGGAACTCTTTGCGTTGTTCCGAGTGGGCTTCTTCGAGGAATGCCCGTCGCGAAAGGACAACGTTGTTGCGATTCTTGTCGAGTTCGATGATCTTGCATTCGAGCTCTTTGCCAATGAATTGCTGAAGGTCGCGTACACGTCGCAACTCAACTAATGAAGCCGGAAGGAAGCCGCGAAGCCCGATGTCCAGGATGAGCCCGCCCTTTACCACTTCGATCACGGTCCCCTTGACGATCTCGCCAGCGCGCTTGATGTCTTCGATGCGTCCCCAAGCGCGTTCGTAACTCGCACGCTTCTTGGAAAGGATGAGGCGCCCTTCTTTGTCTTCCTTCTGAAGCACGAGTGCCTCGATATGCTCGCCGATCGAAACGATCTCGCTCGGGTCAACGTCGTTGCGTATCGATAGTTCGCGCGCTGGTATGACGCCCTCGGACTTGTATCCGATATCTACGAGGACCTCTTCCTTGTCGATCTTCACGATGGTTCCGGCAACAAGGTCGCCATCGGAGAACGGTTTGATGGTGGCATCGATGGCGGCCATGAGCTCCTCCATCGAAGTGCCTATATCGTTGAAAGTGATGCTTGTGTCGCGGTCAGCAGATACATCAGGTGCTTGGGATGACAACGTTTTGCTCCTTCTTGCCCCGTTGGGGCTGGCGTACTCTCCCGGATGAACGAACGTTCGGGAGGCTGGATGAGTTTAGCACCAGCCGTTCGGCTGCGGCGGCCATGTGCACGGACGATCACCAGGGGTGACTTGAGCCCTTGAAACGTTCACCTCTCAGGGCTCGTTTGACATAACTAACCGGTTAGTTACACTGGACGGCCATGACACGCGACTCGACCGCAACAAGGTCCAAGATCTTAGATGCAGCATTCGAAGAGTTCACAGCCAAAGGCTTCTCGGGCACCCGCGTCGACGACATCGCGAACAAGGCTGGCGTGAACAAGGCGCTTCTCTACCAGTACTACGGAGACAAGGATGCCCTTTACCGCAACGTTCTTCGGTGCAAGATGGGCGAGATCCACAAGGAAGTCGGATCAGGAGATCCGCTAGAGATCGTCGGACGTTTCTTCGATTTCCACGCGTCGAATCCGTGGATGGCTCGCCTTACGCAATGGGAATCGCTCTCGAACGATGAGCGTGAACTATGCGACGAGGTCTCGCGAAAGAAGCGCTTCGCCGAGCACGTGAAGTCATTGAAACAAGCCCAGAAAGACGGGCGGATCGATCCCTGCCTCGATGCGGAGCAGACCCTGATCACCTTGATGGCCATCGTGACCTACTGGTTCTTGTCACCGCAGGTCATTCGGATGATCACGAGCAAAGATCCTTACTCGCCTCGGGAGATAGCCAAGAGGCGCAAACACGTCATCGAATCAGCTCGCAGATTACTTGCCCCAACCGATCCGAAAGGAGTGCCCGATGCCATTCGCAGGTGAGAACAAGAGAGAAAAAGTGATCGTGTTGTTCACGATGTGCATCGCGCTGTTCATGGCGATGCTCGACAACACAGTTGTCAACGTTGCCTTGCCAACCCTCAGCCGCAAACTGGGGGCCGGAGTGAGCGGACTTCAATGGATCGTAGATGGTTACGTTCTTGCTTTCGCCAGCCTGCTTCTCACCGGGGGGATCATGGGCGACCGATACGGCCGCAAGAAGATGTTCCTCGCCGGCCTTGGCTTATTCACGCTCTCATCACTGTTATGCGGACTATCTGGCTCGACCGGGCAACTCGTGGCATTCCGTGCATTGCAAGGCGTTGGGGCGGCGTTATTGATGCCAGGTACGCTTTCGATCCTTACGGTCACATTTCCAGCCGAAGAGCGCGCGCAGGCCATCGGCATCTGGGCCGGAGTTTCGGGTTTGGCCCTTGCGCTTGGACCAACAGCTGGCGGATGGCTCGTCGAGCACGTCGGTTGGCAGTCGGTGTTCTTTTTGAATGTACCCATCGGTTTCGTAGGTTTCCTGATCGCGTCGCGGACCGTGAAGGAGTCGCGCGCCCCCCATGCCCGTTCCCTCGACCTGATCGGTCTCGGACTCGGAACCCTCGCGCTGGTTAGCGTTACCTATGGGTTGATCGAGGCCAACCAGAAAGGCTGGAGCGACCCTGTGATCGTGGGGGCGCTCGTTGCCGCTGCGATCCTCTTCGCAGTGTTCATCGTCTTCGAGGGCCGCAATCCCAAGGCGATGATGCCCTTATCGTTCTTTCGTTATCCCGCGTTCTCGGCAGGAAACTTCGTTGCCTTTGCCGTGTCGCTTGGGCTTTTCGGTACCTTCTTCTTCTTGAGCCTTTACATGCAACTCGTACGTGGTTACTCTCCACTGCAGGCGGGGGTTCGTTTCCTGCCGATGACTTTGATGATCGTCGTCACCGCTCCCAATGCTGGCAAGCTGGCCCAAAGGCGCGGCTCGCGCCTTCCGATGTCGATAGGCCTGACATTGGCTGCATTCGGGCTTGGCGCGATGAGCTTGTTGGGCGCAACGACTTCATTCGCTTACGCGATCCCATTGTTGATGATGATGGGAGTTGGCATGGGCATGACCATGACCCCCATGACCGCCGCGGTTATGAACGCGGTTGGCCCTGCCCGCGCAGGTTTGGGCTCGGCTACCACGAACACCTCGCGTGAGGTGGGGGGTGTCTTTGGGATCGCGCTCTTGGGAACCTTGCTCACGACCAAACTCAAGTCATCGATAACCGCGAAACTCGCAACGAGTGGTCTTGGGTTCACCCAGAAAGCGGCCGTTATCGCTGCAGCCGGTCACGGTCGAGTGACCCCTGGGCTGTTCAAAGGGATGACACTTCAGCAAGTTATCTTGGTGCGCACTTCGTTCGCATCTTCTTTCATCGAGGGCTTCCATATCACCGTGCTCGTGGGGGCTTCGATGCTTTTGCTTGCAGCGGTGGTCGCCAACAGGTTCATTCCCTCGGCCGTTCACAGTTCGGAGCACGAACAAGCTCGAGACGAAGAAGCTGCCCTAGCCGCAGGACACTAAGACTTGGCTTCGGCCCAGTTGGGGCCGGAGTGCAGGTCGACATCCATAGGGACGTCCAACTCGATCGCGTGCTCCATAGCCTCGCGGATGACTGCCGAAACGGGTGCGACATCTTGCTCGGGCACCTCGAAAACCAATTCGTCGTGAACCGTCAGAACCATGCGCGATGCGCTGCCGGCCTCGGCCTTAACGGCCTTACTCGCCCTAACCATGGCTAATTTGATGATGTCAGCTGCGGATCCTTGGATGGGCGCGTTCAAGGCTTGTCGTTCGCCGAGGCTTCTCACTCGGGGGTTGCGGCTGCCCAACTCCGGAACATAACGCCGTCGGCCAAGCATCGTGGTTGTGAATCCATCGACCGTTGCCTGCTCGATGACTTGATCGAGATAAGTCCTAACACCCGGGTACGATCCGAAAAATCCCTCGATGTAGGTGCGGGCCTGATCGACGGGGATCCTCAGCCGCTGCGACAAACCGAACGCGCCCATGCCATATGTGACCCCGTACGAAACCATCTTTCCAATGCTCCTAAGCTGTGGAGTGACTTCGCTCGTGTCTATGCCAAGGGCCTTGGCGATGGAAAGTTTATGAATGTCATCGCCCCGCCGAAACGCCCCAACGAGTTCTTCGTCCTTAGAAAGATGCGCCAGGATGCGCAGTTCGATCTGGGAGTAATCGGCGACGATCAATACATGACCTGGCTCGGTGATGAAAGCTCTGCGTATCCGTAGACCTTCCTCGGTTCGGATTGGGATGTTCTGAAGATTAGGTCTTTCAGAAGAAAGCCTGCCTGTGGCCGCGACCGTCTGATTGAAACGACAGTGGATGCGATCGGTCTTAGGGTCAGCCAGTGGTGGGAGGGCATCGAGGTATGTCGATTTGAGCTTGGCCTTCTCGCGATGACGCAGGATCAACTCGACGACTGGATGTGCTTCACGCAAGGTTTCGAGGACACTGGCATCGGTAGAGAATTTGCCTGTCGAGGTCTTCTTCGAAGCCTTCAACCCAAGTTTGTCGTACAAGATCCGGCTGAGGTCACGGGTTGAGCCGATGTTGAAGCTCTCTCCAGCAGCAAGGTAGATCTGGGTTTCGATCGCCTGAAGTTCCTCGGCGGTTTCCTTGGACAGCCTCTTCAAGTAATCGACGTCGATCTTGACTCCATGCGATTCGACCTCGGCCAACACGGCAGCAAGAGGAAGCTCCAAGTCGTAGAACAGATCACTGGCGCCGCGCTTTTTGAGTTCATCGCCAAGCACATCGGCTAGCTCCGCTATGGCAAGCACTTGCAGTCCGTAGGTCGGCTCTTTCGTTTCATCATCGAGCAGGAGTTGCTGCTGGTCTGCTTCTGCATCGCTGCCTTGTTCCTCGTCTGGCCCGTCTAGCCGCAGTTCCTTACCAAGATGATGTCTGGCTAGTTCGTCCAACGCATATGACCCGCGCGCCGGCTCAACCAGGTAAGCCGCGATCTCGGTGTCCATCTCGAAAGGCAATGGCTCGATGTTCATCGCCAGTAGAGATTCGATGGCGAGTTTGGAACCGTGGGTGATGATGCGTTTGCTCGATAACAACTCACGGAATCGTTCGATGAATGGTTCTTCAGCCACCCATGCGGTATCGCCCACAGCGAATGCGATCGCCTTAGGCCTTCCTTCACCCACGAAGCGAGCAGTTAATCGATCGAGTTTGTCGAGGGTCGCTATGAACGCGTCGATGTTCGATTCATCGACATATATGACCTGAGCTTCGAAACCTTCTACCGCTTCGAGAGCTTCCGGCCTATCCGCAGCGAGGCGGTCGTAGAGAACGCGGAACTCGAGCGCATCGAACAGTTTGCGGATCTCGGTGAAGTCCCAATCGCCCATCTTGAGGCCCCCGAGGTCGATGTCGAACAGTTCAACATCGGTGCCGTGCGTCTTGAGGGCATCGATGTCCCTGAACCTGAAGAACTCACGGTTCTCGAGCAATCGCTGTTGCGCCTCAGCGAGGTTGGCTCTCAGTTTAGGTGTGGCCTCATCGAGATGAGCGAACACCTCTTCAAGCGTTCCGTAAGTTTGGATGAGTTTGGCCGCGGTTTTCTCGCCAACTCCCGGTACCCCTTGGATGTTGTCGGAGGGGTCCCCTCGCAGAGCCGCATACTCAAGGTACCTTTCGGGGGGGAACCCATACCTTTCGACGACGGCGGCCTCATCGTAGATAACGGTCTCGGAGATTCCTCGCTTGTTCATCATCAACTTGATGCGAGGGCCAACCATTTGAAAGTAGTCACGATCGGCCGTCACGATGATCACCTCGGCCCCCTCGCCGGCGGCCTTGGTTCCGAGGATGTAGATGATGTCGTCGGCTTCGACGTTGGGGACCTCGAATACAGGGATGTGCAGGACCTCTAGCACTTCCCGGATGAGGCCCACCTGCTGGCGAAACTCATCGGGGGCCGATGTGCGCTGCTCCTTGTATTCAGGCCGGATGGCGAGGCGTTCTAACGGTCTTCCCTTGTCGAATGCGACGGCGATGTGATCGGTCTTGTGGTCTTGAAGGGCCTTGATGAGCATCCCCGTGAATCCATAAACAGCATTAGTCACCTGCCCACTAGACGTCCTTAGATCCGGCGGGAGGGCATAGAAGGCGCGGTACGCGAGCGAGTGACCGTCGATCAAAAGGACCTTCATCCTTGGGACTATAGTAGGAACACGTGAACATCCCTCAAGGCGCGCAGGAGTACCTAGAAGCCATCTTCGAGATGGAAGAGGAAGGGGGCCCCATAGCGCAGGCCCGCATCGCCAAACGGCTGGGCGTTAGCAGGGCGACCGTCTCGGAATACATCAAAAGACTTGAACGAGAGAAGTTCATCGACCTCGACGGCAGACACATCGCGTTGAACTCAACTGGCCGCGACGTTGCCACCCCACTGGTTCGCCGTCACCGTCTGGCTGAGCGATTACTGACTGACATCTTGGAGATCCCTTGGCATCGGGCTCACGAGATGGCGCACGATTGGGAACACATAATGACGCCGGAGGTAGAAGACAAGATCCTTACTAAAACCGGATCAACCACCTGTCCCCACGGCAACCCGATCCCTGGCCAGAAACCGCCATACGACAGAGCCAAGTTGATACCGCTCACTGACCTTGGAGACAAAAACACAGGGACCCTCTGCTTGCTTACCGAAGACGTTGAACTGGTAACCGATGTGCTTAGGTATTTCGAGGAGCATGGCCTGATGCCGGGGGCAAGCATCAAGGTTGCCTCTGTTGCGCCCGACGGCACCTTGATGCTCGAAGTCGACGGCAAGCCCGCCTCGCTCGGTGCCTCGCTCGCCGACAACGTCTGGGTCATGCCCGGGGGTTCGGGGGCGTAGCAGCCACCGTCGGGTTAATTCCATCGTGCGCTAGAAGCTGCGAAGCCCCCGAGATCAAACCGGGTTCGGGGGCGTAGCAGCCACCGTCCGGTGAAGCCCATCGTGCGCTAGAAGCTGCGAAGCCCCGAGATCCAGTAGATTCTGTTTCTCAGGCACGAATTATGTCTATTGACAGGGCCAAGTGAGGCAACTTAGGCTACCCTAAGTGTTAGGCAGACCTTACAAGGGCTCTCAGGCGAAATGAGCGTCCGATGATCAACAGAAGGGTTGTATAGCAGGTGCTTCCAGCTTTCCTGATCGCTCTGCGAGAAGGCCTCGAAGGCGCACTGATAGTGGTCATATTGGCCACATACCTGGTCCGCGTAGGGCGCAAGTCGGAACTCAAAGCCGTTTGGCTGGGGGTCGCCGCAGCGGTCGCAGGGAGCCTTATAACCGGCATCATCGTCACGGCGGGGGTCGCCCGTCTTCCCGAATGGGCACAGGAAGCATTCACCGGTATCGCGACCACCCTTGCGGTAGCGGTTCTCACTTGGATGATCTTCTGGATGCGTCACCATGCTCGCGGACTCAAGTCATCGCTGGAATCTCGCACTGAATCGGCGATGGAGTCTGGCCAGTCACTCGCATTACCAGTACTGGCCTTCACGTCAGTTGGCCGAGAAGGCCTCGAGACGGTTCTTTTCCTGAGGGCCGCAGTTGCATCGTCGACCGCTCACCTTGCCTCCCGCGCTGGCGCCACATTGGGGTTGCTCGTGGCAGCGGGGATCGCATATGGCATCTACAAAGGGGGCGTGAAACTCAACCTTCGCAGTTTCTTCCAGGTGACCGGGGGTCTCATCATCGTTGTTTCCGCTGGTCTTCTTTCCGGAGCCATACAAGCCTTCAATGAAGCTGGCTGGTTCAACGTACTCACTCAGAGGGCCTGGGACCTCAGCAGTTTGGTTTCTACGCATTCGATCGTTGGCAGCGCGCTGAATGGTCTATTCGGATACGAGCCTAAACCTAGCGTTTTCCAGGTGATCGCATACTGGGCGTTCCTGGTTCCCGCCGTGTTCGGCTTCTATTTCTGGCCGGTGATCAGAGCAAGAAGGGCTAAATCCCTAGCAACCAACTCCGTCGGCTAGTACAATCACCGACAAGAGCAACGGCGCTCGCACCAAGCGGGCGCCTTTTTATTTCCCGGCTCGGTGCTCTCACCAACCGAATGAAGGGAATGAACATGTTGCTAGAAGAACGCGATGCATGCGGCATCGGGTTCATCGCCGATAGCCGCGGAAATTCCTCACACCAGATAGTCCAAACGGCCCTCGATGCATTGTGCGCGGTGAGACACCGTGGCGCGGTTGCGTCGGACTCCAAGACAGGCGACGGCGCTGGCTTGCTGGTTCCCATACCAAACGGCTTATTCACAGATCACATCGCTCAGGGCATCGATCCCTCTTTCATCGGTGTGGCGATGGTATTCGTATGGCCAAACGAAGGCGGCGGTATCACCCGATATCGATCGATCGTCGAAGAGTCGTGCGAAACAGAAGGCATCGCCGTCGTCGGCTGGCGAGAGGTACCGCTCAACCTCGACGCTCTTGGCACGTCAGCTCGTCGGGAAGCACCAGCGGTAGAACAGGCGATACTCCTCAAGCCCGTGGGAGCCGATCCCCAAGAAGCCGAGCGCAGGTGCATCCGTGCACGCAAACATTCCGAGAAGGTCTGCGCAGAAGCTGGAGTTAGGATCTACTTCCCTTCATTCTCGTTCCGCACGGTGACGTACAAGGCCCTATGCGTCGCCGATCAATTGAGCAATCTCTATCTCGACCTCGCCGATGAGCGATTCATCGCCCCATTCGCGATATTTCATCAGCGGTTCTCAACGAACACCACGCCGAACTGGGAGCGCGCGCAACCATTCAGAACCCTTTGCCACAACGGCGAGATAAACACCATCCAGGGGAACGTGAATCGGATGCGCGCCCGTGAGGGAAGGCTGGGCAAGCGAAACTTGTTGGAAGAAGAGTTATTGCGGCCCATCATCGATGAATCTGGATCGGATTCGTCGATGCTCGACAATGTTGTGGAGTTGCTCGCAACTGAGGGCAGGGATATCACGCATGTTGTTGCGATGCTCGTTCCGGCGGCGTGGGAGACCCTCCAAGACGTCGATGATGAGCTCCGCGATTTCTATCGCTATCACGCATGCTTGGTGGAGGCATGGGACGGCCCCGCAGGACTGGTATTCACCGACGGCGTGCGCGTTGGTGCGGCACTCGATCGAAATGGATTGAGACCCCTGCGCTACCACGTGTGCGAAGACGGACTGATCGTTGTTTCTTCAGAGGCTGGTGTCGTGGACCTCGAAGGACACGGGCAGGTAAGACGGGGCAAGATCGGCCCTGGCGGGATGATCTGCGTCGACCCGGACCGCGGCCTCGACGAGGACCCGATCGCATCGATAGCGAAACAAAAACCATACGGCGAATGGGTTTCGCGATACCTCGAGCCAGCTCCACTGACGGAACCCGAGCCAACGGTGCCCGATGACCTCAAAGAAAGGCAGGTGCTATTCGGTTACACGAAAGAGGAATTCACGACGATGATCCGTCCCATGGCCACTTCGGGCCACGAACCAACATCGTCGATGGGCGACGACACCGCCCCTGCGATCCTTTCATCGAGGGCCCGGCCGCTGTTCAACTACTTCAAGCAGCGATTCGCTCAGGTGACCAATCCGCCGATCGACCACGTTCGTGAGCGGTCGGTGATGAGTATAAGAACCCTGATCGGTCCTCACGATCCGATCCTCTGGGAGCGGCCCGAGGGGGCCGCATTGCTCGAACTCGAAACCTTCTTTCTGTTCAAGCCTTTGGGTGGATACCCGATCGACGCAACCTTCCCCATCGCCGAAGGCGTGCGAGGACTGAAGGCCGCGATCGAGCGGATAGGCGATGAGAGCGAACAGGCGGCTCGCATCGGAAGCGGGATCCTGGTCATATCGGATCGCGATGTGTCGGCCGAGCGCGCGCCGATCCCGGTCCTGTTAGCGGTCGGCGCCGTACATCAGCGACTACTAAGGTCCGGGCAGCGAACTCGAACCAGCATCGTTGTGGAAACCGACGAGGCCAGGGAGGTTCATCACTTCGCCTGCCTTCTGGGTTACGGGGCAGAAGCCATCTGCCCGCGACTGGCGATGGAGTCCATCGCTGCGCTAGTTGAGAAAGCAAGACTGGGCGAGGACATATCGATCGCCGAAGCACTCATGCGATATCGGTCCGCGATCGAGGAAGGCGTACTGAAAGTGTTGTCGAAGATGGGGATCTCGACCACCGATTCGTACCGCGGCGCGCAGATCTTCGACGCCATCGGTATCGGCCCGGAGGTGATATCGCTTTGCTTTACTGGTACCTCATCGCCGCTTGGGGGCATCGGCTTCAACGAGATCGCCGAAGACGTGGTTTCACGACACCTGAGCGCCTTTTCGGTTGAGCCGAAGATGCAGAACCCTGGGTTCTTCAAACATCACACCCATGGCGAGTATCACGCCACCAACCCTGAAATCATCAAGGCCCTTCAAGCGGCTATCAAAGATGGTCACTGGGATTCCTACCGCAAGTTCGCGGACCTGATCGAGTCCAGACCAGTCACCGAGCCGCGCGATCTTCTGGTGTTCAGGCCCCTCGGTCCCCCGGTCGCGTTGGATGAAGTCGAATCGATCGAGTCGATCACCCCGCTCTTCTCCAGCGGTGCCATCAGCCATGGGGCTATCGGGGCCGAGGCTCACGAAACACTCGCCATCGCCATGAACATGATCGGCGGGAAGGCCAATAGCGGCGAGGGTGGTGAGGACCCGCGGCGTTTTCGCGACGAACGCAATTGCAAGATCAAGCAGATCGCGTCCGGCAGGTTCGGGGTGACCCCCGAATACGCAGCACACGCAGAGGAACTCCAGATCAAGATGGCGCAGGGTTCGAAACCCGGCGAAGGCGGTCAGTTGCCTGGTCATAAAGTCACCGCCGAGATCGCCCGTCTTCGGCATACGCAAGAGGGCGTTGCCCTCATATCTCCCCCACCTCATCACGACATCTATTCGATCGAAGACCTCGCGCAATTGATCTTTGATCTGAAGCAGGTGAATCCAACCGCGATGGTATCGGTGAAATTGGTTTCCGAAGCAGGAGTTGGCACCATCGCCGCAGGGGTCGCAAAAGCTTTGGCGGATGTCGTGCACATCGCAGGCTGGGATGGCGGCACAGGAGCGAGCCCTCTTTCTAGCATCAAGAACGCAGGCTTGCCGTGGGAACTTGGCCTTTCTGAAACCCAGCAAACCCTTATGGCCAACGGACTTCGCGATCGCGTGAAACTCAGGGTTGATGGCGGGATGAAATCGGGTCGTGATGTGGTTGTTGCAGCACTACTGGGCGCCGATGAATTCTCATTTGGCACTTCGGTGCTGCTGGCAGAGGGATGCATCATGGTGAGGGCTTGCCATCGCGATACGTGTCCTGTTGGGATCGCGACGCAAAGGCCGGATCTCAGAGCCAAGTTCGCCGGAACACCCGAGATGGTGGCGACCTATCTACGTTTCGTCGCAGAAGAAGTGCGGCGGACCCTCGCAGGACTTGGCGCCAGATCGTTGTCGGAACTGACCGGACGAACCGACCTGCTAGAGCCTCGCCCGATGGCAGACGATCGAGTGGACCTACTCGACCTCGAACCGCTTTACCGCAGGTCGATGGGAAGCTCTTCTTTCGCTCAGCAGAACCCGATCCAGCGAACGCGCTCGACACTCGGCCACAAGATCCACGACGACGGATTCGACGCGATTGCCAAAGGACGCTTCATCTCACTCGAGTACTGGATCACTAATTCCGATCGTTCGGTGGGCGCGCGACTGGGTGGCGCGATCGCCAAGGTCCACGGATCCTCCCATCCACCGGGTTCAGCGAGCATCCGGTTCACCGGCAGCGCCGGTCAGAGTTTCGGGGCCTTCACCACCCACGGGATGGAACTGTGGCTGCAGGGAGAAGCCAACGATTACGTTGGCAAAGCGATGGGCGGGGGCCGCTTGGTCATAGTGCCTGCCTTGAACGATGCTGGAGATCCATTTCTGGCGGGAAACACGATCTTGTATGGAGCAACCGGTGGCGAACTCTTCATCGCCGGGCGGGTGGGAGAACGTTTCGCAGTGCGATGTTCAGGCGCGGTCGCCGTTGTCGAAGGCAGTGGCGATCATGCCTGCGAGTACATGACAGGCGGAACGGTTGTCATCTTAGGTTCAACTGGTTGGAACCTTGGCGCCGGGATGACCGGAGGCGAAGCGTTCGTTTGGGACCCCGAACTCAAACTCCCGGCGAGAGTCAACCCCGAACTCGTTGACATGCAGCGCTTACAAGACCCAGACGAAGCCAAACTCCTTGAACTGATCGCCACGCATGCAGAACTCACTGCATCCGATCGAGCTTTCGCGATCATCGAGGATTGGCAGAGCGAATCACGCAGGTTCTGGCGTATCGCCCCGCGTTCGAGTGTGGCTCGGATCGAGAGCGCGCACGAAGGGTCGCGGGCGAAATAGACTCGCACCATGGATGAAGGTTCTTTGGAAGCGATCAAAGCGATGGGTCATGGCGCCCTCATGGACCGCATGGGAATCGAATGGGGCGAAGCCAACAAGGACAAACTCATCGCGACCATGCCGGTAGAAGGCAACACACAGCCTTACGGGATGCTGCATGGTGGAGCATCGGCCGTACTCGCCGAAGGGATGGCTTCGGTTGGTGCATGGCTGAACGCGCCTGACAAGTTGGTCATGGGCATCGAGATCAAAGTGAACCACCTGCGACCGGTTACCAAGGGCTATGTTACGGGTGTCGCAATACCCATAAGCGTTGGTCGAACCGTTCAGGTTTGGCAGATCACGCTAACCAATGACGAAGACAAGCCCAGTGCGTTCGCGGTTTGCACCATAGCGGTGCGCGAAGCTAGTTGACCTGTTTCGTGTCGGCCTGACGTAAACGCTGAGCCATGCCCTTCATGATCTTTAGAGCAAGCCCCGGTATCTGTTCGAGCAGTCCATAGAACTCCCTCTGCCCGAGGACAACCAGCGTCATGTCGGTTTCGGCTATGACGGTCGCGTCCCTGGGGGCCCCGTCGAGCAGAGCCAGCTCTCCGAAGAATCCGCCTGCCCCTAGACTTGCCAGCTTCTTAGTGCCGCGCTTAACCACTGCTGTTCCTTTTTCCACAACGAAGAACTCCTTGCCTGTTGCCCCTTCTTTGATGAGCACCGTTCCCCCGGGCACATCTACGCGCTCAGCCATCTTGCCAACCGCGGCAAGGTCCTTCTTGGGCAACGCTTGGAACATCGGAACTTTTGCGAAGTACTCGAGGTACCTATCCTTGTTGTGCATCTACAGCCCCCTTCGTCTAGGGTTCGAGTCGTTCAGGGTTCGTCCAGCTAGGGTCCGTCCGGCCGAATCATAAGGAAATGTCGCACATGTTTGAAACAACCTCCCGATCTACCCACGTCTTCGAATCATTCGACCGGACGAAGATCGAATATCGGATGTGGGGACAGCCTACCGAAAGAACCACGGTGGTTTGTTGTTCAGGCATCGCTTGCGACGATGTCTACTGGACGTTCCTCGCTCCGGAGCTGGGTCATGACCGACTTGTCATCACCTGGGACTACCCATTTCACGGTTCATCTGGTCCGCCTGGGGACCCAAGCGAGATAAGGGTCGAATCGTTGGCAAGACATGCCGGTTGCGTCATGGAGAAAGCTGGGGTTGAGAGGGCAGCGATCATCGGTCATTCCATGGGGGTCCAGGTCGCCTTCGAGGTGCTTCGTTCATATCGCGATCGCGTTGCAGCCCTCATCCCTATCGCTGGGCCGTTCGCCAACACTGTAGGGAGTCTGTATGGAACCAACATGGGGGTTGGCTTGCTGAAGCTGTTGGAGAAACTGGCCGAGATCAATCCTTCGGTCGCCGACGTTGTCTGGCGACTGTCCACGACTCCCGCTGTCGCCGACCCGGTGGGACGCTTCGCGGGACTGATCGGTCACGCTCCTGTTGACCTGATGGCGCGATACCTGACTCATCTAGGTCACTTCGATCCGGGCTCTTTGTTCGCGATGTTCAGAGCTGGCCACGAACACTCAGCTGAAGATCTGCTGGGTGATATCGATGTTCCTGTGCTGATCTTGCACGGGACCGCTGACGTTATGAGTCCCATATGGCAGGCTCAAACGATGGCAGAACGCGTACCAGGCGCTGAACTGGTTGCCGTTCAAGGAGGGGCTCACACACTTCCGATCGAAGACCCAGGGTTCATCAACGATCAGATCCGCCGTTTCTTAGTATCGCGCGTCGATGCCTGATTCAGTTAGTTCCTAGGAAACTTCTATCTCCGCTCGCATCTGGTTATGGATCTTGCAGAAATACTTGAAGGTCCCCGCCGCTTCGAACTTGAAGGACTTCTTACCGCTCGCGTCGAGGGTCAGGTCGAACTTGTTGTCGGGGGCATCGGGCGTTCCCGAAGTAACCGTGTGCATGAAACTGTCCTTGTTTGTCCAGGTGACTTCTGCGCCGACCGAAGCCTTGAGCGTGGTCGGCGAAAAACTTACGTCTTTGATGGTCACTGCATCGCCTGAACCCGAAGATTCCTTTGCGGTTCCGCCCGTGTTGTACTCGTTTGAGGTCTTGTAACCCGAATCCGAATCGCCCTTTGACGAATCACTGTTGTAGCCCTTCTTGGCACACGCCCCGGCGACCAGGGCGACCACCGCAAGCGCGATCACAAACTTCTTAGTCACTGCGACCTCCTACTCTTCTCCTAGATACGATTTCCGGACCTTATCGTTATTCAGCAGATCGTCACCCGAGCCTTCGAGAGTTATCTCACCGGATTCAATCACATAACCGCGGTCGGCCAGCCTTAATGACTGGTGGGCATTCTGTTCGACAAGCAAGATGGTCGTGCCCTGTTGCTTTATCTGCGCGATTATTTCGAAGATCTGCTTGACCAACAAAGGTGCCAGCCCCATCGATGGTTCATCCAGCAGAAGCAACTTGGGCCGCGCCATCAAAGCTCGTCCGATCGCCAGCATCTGCTGTTCGCCACCGGAGAGCGTTCCTGCAGGCTGTCGTTTACGATCGTCCAGCACTTCGAACAATCCGTAAACGCGCTCGTAGTCACTCGCGATCGCGCTCTTGTCTCTGCGACTGTACGCGCCCATCGCTAGGTTCTCTTGCACCGACATGCCAGGGAAGACTCCTCTGCCCTCAGGTGACTGACTGACGCCCATCTTCACGATCTGGTGGGGCGCTTTGTGAGCGATCGGGATCCCGCCGAAGGTTATGGTCCCCGACCATGCCGGCTGGACACCTGATATGGCCTTCAGGGTTGTGGTTTTGCCGGCCCCATTGGCGCCGATGAGGGTCACGACCTCCCCTTCACCAACCGACAGCGATATCCCACGCACCGCCTCGACCACTCCGTAGCGAACACTCAGGTCTTGCACTTGCAAGATCGCCACATCAGGCGGCATCTGAAGGTTCCCCAAGGTAAGCCGCTATCACAGACGGATCTCCTTGCACCTCAGATGGCAACCCTTCGGCGATCTTCTTGCCGAAGTTGAGCACCGTAACGCGATCGGAGATACCCATCACGACCTTCATGTCGTGTTCGATCAACAGGATGGTCAGTCCCGTGTCGCGCACTTCGCGGATCAAAGACATGAGCGATCTCTTCTCGGATGGGTTCATGCCGGCAGCAGGTTCGTCTAGAAGCAACAGTCTTGGTTTGGTGGCCATCGCTCTTGCGATCTCGAGGCGGCGTTGATCTCCGTACGCCAGGTTGCGCGAAACCTCATTCGCCCGCTTCTTGATACCCATGAAGTCAAGTAGCGCGAGCGATTGCATCTTGCCGTCTGTTTCTTCCCTTCGGTGGCGCGGCCCACGAGTGAGGGCACCTAAAACGCTAGTTCGATGGTGGGCGTCGGCGCCCACGAGAACATTTTCGATAGCTGTCATGTTCGGGAACAACCTGATGTTCTGAAAGGTGCGTGCGATACCGGCTTTGGTCACCTGGTGCGGCTTTAAGCCAAGCATCGACTTGCCTGCCAGCATGATCGAGCCTTCGTCCGGTGCGGATACGCCGGTCACTACATTGAACAAGGTTGTCTTGCCGGCACCGTTTGGTCCGATCACAGCATGGATCTGTCCTTCATCGACATCGAGATCGACACCCGATAAAGCATGCAGGCCACCGAACGAGATGCCACATCGCGAAACCCGAAGCAGGACCGATTCAGACATCTTCGCGGCTTCCGGTAACCACGGTCGCTCCGATCGCGGAGGAGCCGGTTGCCTCTGCCAGCTCGGCGGCACGTCTTCGGCTTGGCAGCAGGCCCTGTGGGCGGAAGATCATCATCACGATGATGGCCAAGCCGAACAGGAACACCCTGAAGTCCGTGATGTTAGAAGCGGTCGCACCCAGGACCGTGTTCAGGAAGTTCTTGATAGCCTCCCCAGCCGCTGCGTCTCGCAGATATTCCGGCAAGAAGGCGATCGCGAATGCCCCCGCAACGACACCCGGTATCGAGCCCATCCCACCCAGAACGACCGCCGACAAGATGAAGATCGAAACGAACAACGTGAAATCGTCGGGGTTGATATAGCCAACCTTGGTGGCGTACATCCACCCTCCCAATCCCCCCGTGGTGGCCCCGATCGCGAATGCCCAGAGTTTCATCTTGAACGTGGGGACCCCCATCGCTTCGGCAGCATCTTCATCCTCTCGGATCGCTGCCCATGCGCGGCCAACCCGTGAGCGGTTGAGTGCAACCACCATGGCTATCGCGATGGTGATGGCCGCGAGCGAGATGTAGTAATAGGGCAAAGGATCGAACCTGAACTCGAATCCCGCGATGGCCGGTGGATGCGGGATCCCCACGATGCCCCGCGCTTGGCCGAGTGCCGGGGTGTTGAGCGCGATGATTCGAACGATCTCACCGAAACCCAACGTGACGATCGCAAGGTAGTCGCCGCGAAGTCGAAGGGTTGGCGCGCCAAGCACCAAACCAGCGACCATCGCTATCAAGATCGCTGGAACGATCGCTTCCCATCCGTTCAGTCCCACTCCCAGCGTCAACTTCGCCGTCGAGTACGCTCCCACCGCGAAGAACGCTACGTAGCCAAGATCCAGCAAGCCCGCCTGCCCAACCACGACGTTCAGGCCTAACGCGAGCACGATGAACAGGCCAACGGGGTTGAAAAGTACGCCCTGCCAGTACTTCGGAAGGGTCGTTGGATACAAGATCGCGAAGGCCATGAGCGCGATGATGATGGCGAGTTTCATCCATGGTGCCCGTGACGCCCACCAGCGCGCGACCGGATCGACTATGACGAGCCTCATGCTCGGGCCTTACCTAGACTCTCGCCCAACAGGCCAGTGGGTCTTATGAGCAGCACCAGCACTAATACCGCGAACGCGAATACGTCTTTCCATTGACCACCAAGTACCGCGGAGCCGTAGTTCTCGAGCAGGCCCAGCATCAATCCCCCGACGAGGGCCCCCCTTATGTTGCCGATGCCCCCGAGTACCGCTGCAGTGAACGCCTTGATCCCCGGCGTGAACCCGATATTGAAGCGAGCTTGCTCGAAGAAGATGCCAAATAACGTTCCCGCACCTCCGGCCAACAGACCTCCCAAGAAGAAGGTAAGAGTGATGACCCGATCGATATTCACTCCCATCAACGCTGCTGTTTCGGGGTTCTGCGCAGTTGCCCTGATCCCCCGGCCGAGCCGCGACTTCGCGACGAACCTTTCGAGTGCGAACATCAGAACGAACGCCGAGACAACCACGAGTAGCTTGTCTGTTCTAACATCGGCTCCTGCTAAAGAGAAGATCTGCTTCTTCTCTAGGATGCGCGGGAACGGAAGGAATTCGCGACCGTACCTAAGGGCGAACAGTTCTTGTAGAAACAGCGAGACTCCGATAGCAGTGATCAAAGCCGCAAGACGCGGCGCGTTCCTTTTGCGAAGCGGACGGTAAGCAACCCTTTCGACGATGACCGCGGCCGTTCCTGACGAGAGCATTGCAACGGACATCATCAATAAGATCGTGCCGGTAAGCGCCGCTCCGGCCAAGGGATCCGCTGAAGTTGCGATGCCAAGCGCTCTAACCGTGAACAGGCTCCCGAAAACGCCGATCATGAATATCTCGGAGTGAGCGAAGTTGATCAGACGCAAGACACCGTAGACCAGGGTGTAACCAAGCGCGATCAGCGCATAGATCGCCCCGAGGGTCAAGCCATCGACGGTCTGCGGCCAGAATTGTCGAGCCAAACATTCGAAGCAGGAGTGGATGTGCGCCTCCTTATCGAAACGGCCGGGGAATCATCCCCGGCCGCCTCATTCCAATAGCTTTTGTTACTTAGTCAATTGATCGATGGTCCCCAAGTTAACGATCTTGCCGTTCTTGACTTCATAGGCGAAGACCTCGCCGCTCTTCACGTTGCCGTTTGGAAGGATCTCGAGCTTCTTAGAGATACCATCGAAGGTTGTGATCCCCTCTACGAATCTTAGGAGCGACGACCGGGTTTTGTTCCCTTTGCGGATCCCGTCGATGAAGATGTTCGCAGCATCGAATCCTTCGGTCGAGTAAGTACCTGCGTTCTTCCCCAGCGACTTCTTGAAGTCCTTGGCGAACTTACCTAGGGCCCCTGGCGCATCGGTTGTTGCGAGTTTGCAAGCGCATGTGAGCACTGCGCCTTCAGCGCCTTTGGCGCCCGCACCTTCGACGAAGCCCACATCGAGCGAACCGTCACCGCTCACGAACTTGCCCTTGTATCCGGCGTCTCGCAACTGCTTGGCGAGCCTGCCCGATTCTGCGTAATACCCACCGTAGAAGACCCCATCGGGCTGTGGATTGGCGCCCACGACTTTGTTGACCACAGCGGAATAGTCCTGCGAATTGGGATCGACTGCATCGGTGAACGCTTCTGAGACGCCCGCACCTTTAAGAAGATCGCGCGTGCCTTCGGCGACAGCCTTTCCATAATCGGAATTGTCGTGGATGAAGGCCATGGTCTTGAGCTTCAAGACCTTGGTCACGTAATCTGAAACGCCCTTGCCCTGGATGTCGTCATCCGGGATGAGTCTGTGGAATACGGTCTCGGTTGGGATGATGGTTGGCAGTTGTACATTGGTCGCCGATGGACTGATCATCACAAGCCCGGCTTCTTCGAGTGATGGAATTATGGCCTTCGTTTCGCCTGAAAAGATCGGACCAACTATGCCGATGATCTCAGCATCGTTGATGAACTGATCCTTCAAAGTGCTTGCCTGACTCCCTGAACCTTGAGTGTCGAATTCTTTCAGTTCCAATTTCACGTCGAGGTCCCCAGCTGCATTGGCTTGGTCCACGGCGAGCTTTACGCCATTTAGTGCATTCAAGCCCAGGTTGGCAAGGGAACCCGTTTTAGGCCCCACGAATGCGATCGCGACCGTCTTTTTCTCAGAGGCTGTTTCCCCTGTTTTGGCTTTTTTCGTGCACCCTGCTGCGACCAGCATCAGAGCCATCGCAAGTATGAAGAAAGACATCGAGCGTTTTTTCATGCTTCATTTCCCCTTTCGATCAGCGGTCCGGCTTGGGTTATTACAAGCCTGCGGATTCTACTCAAATCGGATACCTATTCAACAGCATCGTCAGCCTGAGAACGACCCTGTAAGGCGCCAAGCGCCATTCTGCGACTCATAAACCCACACCGGTGCCTTGGGCACCTCTCCCGACTCGGAGTAGTCGTATGACTTGGAATCTCCCAGGAAGCTGGGGTTCAGCCGAAAGAAAGAGCTGACATCATCGGGTTTGGGGGCAACCTCTTGCACCGCCTCGAGCAACATCAAGGCTGCTTCGTAAGCCTCGACCGCATACGGCGTTGGCGCGACCGTGAATCGTTCCTGGAAAGTAGCGGAGAAATCGGCAACTGCTTGGTCAGCGGGATCTGCTTGCGGTTGATCGGAGATCAAGCCCGTAAGGGCCTTATCCGCCGGGGTTGCCCGCGCTTCGTGAGACATGAACAAAGGCCCTTTGTAACCAGCCTTGCGAAGTGACGCCACAACATCGAGCCCTTTCTTGGCGGCTCCGCAATAGATGATGCCTGCGGGGGCAGCCGACATGACTCCCGCGCTGAAAGCTTTCAGGTCGAGCTTCGCGGGAAGGACCTCGGCGCGGGTCACGGTTCTCTTCTTGCCTTCCAGGACCGCCTTCGCTGCATCGGCGATCGGGGCTCCCGCTTGTCCATCATTGAAGATGTCGATCGGCCCGTCGGTCCTTCGGTAAGCGAGGGTCCCAAGTAGCTGCCCTTCGCGCGAATCGTTGGCGATCATGCGCCGGAAACCTTTCCATCCGGGTTGCGGGATCGAATTCGATGAAACACTTGGCACGAGGAATGGCATCTGGGCTGGCTCGAACGAACCAGCGGCTGACACGACTTCGGCCCCCGATAGGGGGCCGATCACACCAACGACATGGTCGGTCTTGACGAGTGCGTCTGCTGCTTGTTTGGCTCCCTCTGGTGTCCCCTTCGAATCGAATTGCCGCAGTTCGGCCTCGAAGATGGAGTCTTTCTTTTCGTTGTATTCCCTAAGCGCTACTTGGATGCCCCTGGTTACTGAAGTACCGACAGCCGCGTCGCTACCAACGATCGCTCCGATGAGGATGCGGTCCTTTCCGGTCTGAACGGTCGGCTGTGCCCCGCATGCGGCTGCGAAAAGCAAGATCGACAGCGAACAGATCAGTTTGCGGATGGGGGCCCCTCGAGGATCTGCTCGGCGACCTGCTTCATCGTTTTGCGTTGTTGCATCGCGGTTTTCTGGATGAAACGGAAGGCCTCGTGCTCCGACGACCCCTCGGTTTGCATGATCATGCCTTTGGCACGTTCGACGATCTTCCTCGTCAGAAGTCTCTCATTCAGGTCGCGCGACTCATCGGCGAGAGCGCGCGCCTCTGCCCATCTGGCGATCGCAAGTTCTATCGCAGGCACCAGGTCTGTTTGATCGAAAGGCTTCACCAGATAGGCCATCGCGCCGGTCTTGGTCGCTTTCTCAACCAGGTCTCGCTGGCTGAACGCGGTCAGGATCAGCACGGCCGACAGTTCCTTCTCCGAGATCCTGGAGGCGGCGGTGAGGCCGTCCATGCCTGGCATGAAGATGTCGAGGATCACCAGGTCGGGCCGAAGATCCAGGGCCAGGTTGACGGCAGTCTCTCCGTCGCCGGCCTCGCCGACAACGTCGTAGCCAGCCTCTTGAAGCATCTCTTTGAGGTCGAGCCTGATTATCGCCTCATCTTCGGCGATCACTATGCGTGTTGGGGTTTGCATGACGCCTACCATAACAGCGGCTTACTAGAGCATCTCGTCTAACAATGCGTCTTGTTTCTTGCGGATTTCCGTGACCTCTGCCAGCAGTGCGTCACGCTGGCGGGTGTGCCGATCGAAGTCGGCTTTGGCCTCTTGATGGGACCTGCGGCTGAGCGGATCGGCCTGCACAGCCAGATCGACTTCGGCACGGTCCAAGACCTCGGAATAATGGACAAGCTGTTCGTCGGCAACCGCGATCTCAGTTTTCAGTTCCTCCAGACGCCTGGACAGTTCCTCGAGTTTCTTGTCGGCTCGCATATCACGATTATCTGCTGAACCAAGTACTCATCGACACCAGCCCTGCCTCAGGACCAACTCCATTTCGTCAGGTTTCGCGTAAACTTCGCACCACGGCCCGGGTGATGGAATGGTAGACGTGATCGCCTCAAAAGCGATTGGGCGACAGCCCGTGGGGGTTCGACTCCCCCCCCGGGCACCATTGCTGCCTTATTCAACCCGCCATGTGAACAAAGAATCTCAAACACTTCCGTGAACTCTTTCCAAGCGACCTTTCCGTCTCGGACTTATACGCCTTTCACAACGGCCTGATTGAAGGGGCGACGGACTTGGGCCTGGCTTTGAGGTCTTTGGCGTCTTTTGTCGAACTCGGATGGATGAGTTGCCTCCCGGGACGATTGTGCCTACAATTGTGGCTACCTATGTCAATCGGTATCAGAGACCTCAAGAACCGAGCCTCGGAGATCCTTAGGAAGCTCGAGGAGGGGAAGATCCCCTTGGTTATCACGCGACATGGCCGCCCGAGTGCTCTGATCCTGCCGATCGACTCCCCCGAAGCTGAGGACTACGTGCTTGCCCATGCTCCAAGCATCGTGGATTCTTTGCGCGAAGCTGATTCTGATTTCCGTGCGGGCAAGACGGTCAGTCTGCGAGCTTATAAACGTCAAAGAGGTCTCTAGGGTTTGGCTGAGGTTCGCCTTAGTCGCAGAGCCGTAAAAGACCTAGACGCCCTTACGAAGAGTAGGGCTCGCAATTTGGTCGACGCGATTGAGAAGCTGGGCGCGAATCCATCCGATCCGCAACTTGACATCAAGGTCCTGATGGGTCACCGCCCCTGGCGCCGACTTCGGGTTGGAAATCATCGAGTGCTGTTCAGGATGGCAGACGGACAGAAGGTTCTAATCGTCGGCCGGGTCATCGATCGTAAGGAACTTGCTCAGGCTGCTCAGAGCCTGGATTGAAGCGTTTGAATAGTGACCCGAACGCTGATCAAGACCTCACTTACGAGCGCACTCCTTCTGCTTATCGCGTATGGCCGCTATTCATTCATCTCGAGCCGAGTCGTCCACGCTCGGATCGAATCCCATAAACGTCCCGTGGCCGAGGTAGGATTCCTGTTGCACACCCAGCAGTACACGCGGAGTTTTCGGGAATCAACCCAGGGCTTGACCTTGGCGCCGACGATCCGGGAAGCGCGCTTGTACGCGGCACCTCAAACACCTCCGCTGAGCAGATTAATCTGCGATGGAACCTCTTCGGTCGTCTCAAGGTAGAAGGCCATGTTGGCCAGTCACTCCTGGAGCGCTTATCCGATAGTGAGGCACCCCAAGACAAGGCTGCAGCCTTAGCGGTTATGGCCAAATTGCCCGAAGGTTTCTCGGTTGCGGGGTCGATCGAGTTAACCCGACCCATGAGCCTTGAGGAGTTCAAAAGCCTTCGGATTCCCTTACACATCTGCTACACAGCCCGTGAGCAAAAGGAGCTTCAAACTTGGTTCTTTGCGCCGGGTCAAGTTTTGGACGACAGCAGATGCAATCTAACTTCGGATTACCGAACGATGGACTCCGGGAGAGTCGTTCATCTTGGTCCAATCTACCTAGAGCCGGTCGATGATGTGCGAGCTAAAGATGCCCAAGCAGTGGCTATGCGGATTCATTTGAAAGACTGGAATTCGTTGATCGGCCATCGTCTCTCTTGGCCCAACCCTTTCCTGGTGGGATTCAAAGAATGGGTGGGCTCGCTAACCCATAGTGACGATCATGACCTCCGTGAGTTGGAGTTACCGAACTCCCAGCACATAAAGGCTGTTGCCAGGAGTCCTATGGTGTATGGGTTCGTGGTTGATTCAGCGAGCAAAGCTGCAATGCTGTCGATCCTTGACGATTCAGCAATCAAAGGAGCGGCAATCTCCGATGCATCGTTCAGACTGGAACCGTAGGATCGAGGACATGATGCATTCGGATTCAGTTCAACCAAGTCTTAGCGATACGCCGCTCCTGAACGCCGGACCAAGTCCTCCTTCATTGACGATCGAGTCCATCAACTGAGACTGATGCCGAGTAGGTTCGCGTTCCCCCCGGTCGCAGTTCGTCGCCGCGTAGGCTAGAGAATTGCAAACCGCCATCGTTCCATTCCCCATGTGCCCCAAATAGCCGAGCTTCGACTGGGCGAACGAGTAGGAACTATCTTCGTTCCAGTCGTTGCCCTCGACAGATGGTGAATCGCCTGCAGGACAGTTAGGCGCCCAAAGTAAGGTCTTTGGCGGCTTCGGGTTCGACACCCTCGATCGGATGGACCGGCTCTTGGCCCCGCTCGGTTCTCCAGATACTGAAGGCCGCTGTAGATGCTGTCAGCCAAGCAAGACCAAGAACTATCCCGCCAAGAACATCGCTGATGTAGTGGACGCCGAGCGCCAGCCGAGAAAAAGCGATCGCTGAAACCAGCAGCGGGTAAAGCGCGATCACCGGGGCGCGCCATCTTCTCTTGACTGTCGGAATGAAGATCAGTAGCAGCGCGCCGTACGCGATCGTGGAGGTCATGGCGTGACCGGAGGGAAAGCTCTTGTCGAGGTAAAAGACGCGTCCAACCCGCTCTATGGCGGGCCGCGGCCTATTGACGGCGGTCTTGACCAGACCATTCAACAATGATCCCAGCATGGTGCTCGACAACAGGAAAGCAACGAGCCTCTTGCGTCCTCGGATGAACAGGTTCAAGGCGACCCCACCGATCAGCACCCAGAACCATGGTGGCCATCCGAAGAAACTGATGAGCTCCAAAGTGCTGCGCAAGAGTTTGGAACGTCGAGCGAACCCTGGCAGGTTGCGTGCTGCCGCGGTGTCTAATCTTACAAGTGGACCTTTGCTCAAGACCTGGACCAGCAGATAGACGAAGGGGACCGCCACCAAAGCGATGGCGAAGAGGAACAGGGTGAGCCTCAAGCCGTATCTCTGAGTCGGGTGCAGGCGTCTTTTGAGAAAGGTTGGAATCAGTGTTTCCATACGATTGGTTTTGCCGCATTCGTGTACGCTAAAACCTAAGGGATCGATCAGTTCTGCGTTCTATGAGTCGTGTCTGGACAATGATGCCCTCAGTTCTCGAGCCAGGCCGACCGCTGCATCGGTGTCGTCGTCGAGCACACGGCGCATGATTGCACTTCCCACGATCACTCCATCAGCCGATTTCGCCGCCTCGAATGCCTGCTCGCCGTCGGTGATCCCGATCCCAAGCAAGATGGGAACACTGGCATGCGGCCTTATGCGCTCGACTACATCAGATGCCGCCTCCGCAAGAGAGTCTTGGGTCCCTGTGACTCCTAGCCGTGACACGGCATAGACGAAGCCAGTCGAGGCTTTCGCCAGGGTGGCCGCCCTTCGCTCAGAAGTGGTTGGCGCAACCATCTGAACGTGCGCGATCTGTTTGTCATTCAGCGCCCGCGTGATCTCGCGAGCTTCTTCGATCGGCAGGTCGGGCGTGATCAAACCTGCGACCCCCGAATGCGATGCCGCCGTCACGAATCTGCAGCACCAAAGGCATGGACCGGATTGAAGTAAGTCATGACCACGAAGGGGCAGGACGCATAACTTCTAACCTGTTTGACCAGGTTCAAAGTTGACGTCATGGTCATCCCGGCGTCCAACGCTTTCATGGATGCTTCCTGGATCACCGGTCCGTCCATCATCGGATCAGAGAAGGGAACGCCCACCTCGATCGCGTCAACGATCCCCGACAGGTCGGCAGCCAGTTCGATGAACCTTTGCGGGGAAGGAAGACCTGCGGTCAGATATGCAACGAGGATCTTTCCACCGGAGGCGAGTTGTTTGTTCAGATGACTTTCCAGCGGAAGTATGGCCCGCCCCTTTTCACTCACGCTCCGATGCCCAGTGCTGAAGCAACGATCTCGACATCTTTGTCGCCTCTTCCTGAAAGACAAACAACAACATCGCGCCGATCACCAAGATCGCGAGCGATGTCAATGGCCCTTGCTATCGCGTGAGAAGGCTCGAGCGCAGGCAATATGCCCTCGGTGCGGGCCAGCAGTTGGAAGGCGTCAAGCGCGTCTTGGTCGGAAGCACTCAGGTATGTAACCCTTCCCGAATCTTTAAGCCAGGAGTGTTCCGGCCCAACCCCCGGATAGTCGAGACCGGCTGATATCGAATGCGCAGGCGCTACCTGCCCGTCGTCATTCTGAAGCAGATACGAGCGCGACCCGTGAAGAACCCCCGGCTTTCCCGCTGTCAGCGTTGCGCTATGCCGCGC
>JBHELT010000019.1:0-60561 GCA_046262935.1 Actinomycetota bacterium
TTCCCCAAGCATCACCCGAACCGCGACTTTGGCAAGCGGCACCCCCGTAACCTTGCCGACGAATGGAACGGTACGCGACCCGCGGGGATTGACTTCTAGGCAGTAGACATCCTCGTCTTTCACCGCGAACTGAACGTTGATCAAACCCTTGACTGAAAGCGCCCTCGCCAACTGCTCTGTATGCGATGCGATCTTGCGCATCTTTCCGATCCCAAGTGAGTAAGGAGGCAGAACGCAGGCCGAATCTCCTGAGTGGATACCGGCTTCTTCGATGTGCTCCATGATCCCGCCGATATAAACATCTTCGCCATCGCAGACAGCATCTACATCCACTTCTATCGCACCTTCGAGGAACCTATCGATAAGCACCGGATGCTCTGGGGAAACGTCTACCGCGCCGAGGATGTACTTATCGAGCATCTCGTCGTTGTAGACGATCTCCATGGCCCGGCCCCCGAGTACGTAAGAGGGCCTGACCAGCACCGGGTACCCAACCCGTGCCGCAACCTCACGAGCCTCAGCAGCCGAAGAGGCGACGCCGCAGGGCGCTTGCTGAATTTCGAGATGCGAAAGCAAACGCGTGAAGCGGCTTCGGTCTTCAGCCGAGTCGATCGAATCGGGCGAAGTTCCCAGTATCGGCACTCCGGCCTTTTCTAGAGGAACCGCCAGTTTCAAAGGCGTCTGACCACCAAGCGACACGATCACGCCGAGCGGTTTCTCTCGGTCGATAACATTCATCACATCCTCGAAAGTGAGCGGCTCGAAATAAAGGCGCGACGAAGTGTCGTAGTCGGTTGAGACGGTCTCTGGGTTGCAGTTCACCATGATCGCGTCGTATCCGGCATCCCTTACTGCAAAGGCCGCGTGAACACAGCAGTAGTCGAACTCGATGCCCTGGCCGATGCGGTTGGGGCCAGAACCTAAGATGACAACCGACGGGCGCGACGAAACGAATCCCTCGTCTTCGTCTTCATAGGTCGAGTAGTAATAGGGGGTCTCGGCTTCGAACTCGGCTGCGCATGTATCGACCGTTTTGTAGGTCGTGACGAGCCCCAGAGCACGGCGAAGCGGCGCTATGTCTGACTCTTGCAGCCCCTTTAGATCCGCGATCTTGCGATCTGAGAAACCGAAGCGTTTGGCGCGGCGCAGAGTTTCGAGGTCGAGTTCGGGGGCCGATGCGATCTCAGCTTCAACCCTGAGGATCGCTGCGATCTGAGCAACGAACCACGGATCGACCCTACTCGCCGAAGACACCTCTTCGATGGTGCGACCCTTGCGAAGCTGGTCTGCGAGCCGGAACAGCCGGTCCTCGGTTGGGATAGCGAGATCGGCCAAAGGTGCGTCTGGCTGGTCACCCGGCTGTTGCCCATCGAAGCCGTATCTGCCGGTCTCTAGCGACCTGATGGCCTTTTGAAGGGCCTCGGGAAAGGTCCGGCCGATAGCCATGGCTTCGCCAACCGATTTCATCTGAGTCCCCAGCACCTCGTCGGCATCGGGGAATTTCTCGAATGTCCATCGGGGGATCTTCACCACGACGTAATCGATGGTTGGCTCGAAGGAGGCAGGGGTCTTTAGCGTTATGTCATTAGCGATCTCATCGAGCGTATAGCCGATGGCGAGCCGGGCCGCCATCTTCGCGATTGGGAAACCGGTTGCCTTCGACGCTAAAGCCGAAGAACGTGAGACTCGCGGGTTCATCTCGATCACAACCATCCGCCCGTTCTTAGGATCGACGGCGAACTGGATGTTCGAACCTCCGGTTTCGACCCCGATCTTGCGTATGACTTTGGCCGCCATGTCGCGCATGGCTTGATACTCGGGGTCACTAAGAGTTTGCGCCGGTGCCACGGTTATTGAGTCGCCCGTGTGCACACCCATCGGATCGAGATTCTCGATCGAACAGACCACAACGAAGTTGTCTTTGCGGTCGCGCATCACTTCGAGTTCGTACTCTTTCCATCCCTCGACCGATTCCTCGATGAGAACCTCGGAGATGGGCGACATCTTGAGTCCCACGCTCACGATCTGGATCAACTGTTCGGTGGTCCTGGCTATACCTGAGCCTCCTCCACCCAATGTGAATGAGGCCCGAACCACCGCTGGCAGCCCGATATCCGCGGCAACCGAGAGCGCTTCATCGAGGGAATATGCAAAACCCGAGCGCGGAAGGTCGGCTCCGATGTCGAGCATGGCGTCGCGAAACAACCGCCGGTCTTCCGCCATCCTTATCGACTCGATACTCGCGCCTATCAGTTCCACCCCGTAGGCCTCGAAGACTCCTGCATCGGCAGCGGTCACCGCGGCATTGAGGGCCGTTTGCCCGCCCAGGGTTGGGAGGCAAGCATCGGGACGTTCCCGAGCGATCACTTTTTCAACGATCTCGGCGGTTATCGGCTCGACGTAAGTGCGGTCGGTCAAGCCTGGGTCGGTCATGATCGTGGCGGGATTGGAATTGAGAAGCACAACGCGCAGGCCTTCGTCACGAAGCACCTTGCACGCTTGCGTTCCCGAATAATCGAACTCGCAGGCTTGTCCGATCACGATCGGGCCCGAACCGATGATCAGGACCGAGCGCAGATCTTTTCTTTTGGGCATCAGGCCTTGCGACCCTTTGGTTTGTTCTGCTCTTTGCGCTTGTCACGCTGCTTCTTCTTCTTCTGGCGTTCCTTCTTCCAGCGAACAGCCGGGCGTGCTCCTCTTCCCATCATGTGCCTCCTTGCATCAGTTGAGTGAACAGATCGAATAGATATCGCGCGTCGTGGGGACCGGGGCCCGCCTCGGGATGGTATTGCACTGAGAACGCCGGTTGATCGAGGAACCTAACCCCCTCGACCGTGTAGTCGTTCAGGTTTAGGTGGCTAAGCTGCACCCTGCCGAACTTGGTTGGGGCAAGCGCGTCTTTCGGCATGGGGGCCCCAGGTCTATCGGGCGCTGTCACGCCGAACGCGTCGAGACTCACGGCGAATCCGTGGTTCTGAGTGGTGATCTCGATGGTCGCATCATCGAGTTTCATCACAGGATGGTTGACTCCCCTATGACCAAAGGCAAGCTTGTAGGTTGAAAGGCCAGCCGCCAGCGATAAAAGTTGGTGACCGAGGCATATGCCGAAGATCGGAACCCTCCCGATGATCTGCTCGATCGTTTCGATGGCGTACCCAACCGCAGCCGGGTCCCCGGGACCGTTGGAAAGGAAAACCCCGTCGAATCCTTCGCCGATGATCCGCTCTGCAGGAGTGTCCGCAGGAAATACCGTTGTTGCGCAGCCGTGCTCGGCAAGTTGGCGCAAGATATTGAACTTGATCCCAAAATCGTAAGCAGCAACTCGGAAGGTTGGAGTGTTCTCCAAAGGCCATTCGTAGGCCTCGCCCGCGGTCACATTCACCACGAGGTCCGCTCCCTGCATCGATATCGTCGAACGCGCCGACGCGATGAGTTCATCTACATCTCGGTCGCCATGGGCGATCACGCCGTTCATGGCTCCTTTGCTTCGGATGTGACGCGTGAGCCTTCGGGTATCGACCTCGGTTATGCCGGCAATGCCGCTTTCACGCAGATATGAATCGATGTCTGTCGTACCCCTGTGGTTCGACCAAACCTCGGGTACATCGCGGACAACGAAGCCACTAACCCTGGGCACCGCGCTCTCGATATCTTGCTGGTTGATGCCGTAGTTGCCGATATGGGTATAAGTCATAACCACGATCTGGCCGTTATAAGAAGGGTCGGTCAATACCTCTTGGTATCCCGTCATACCCGTGTTGAAGACAACTTCGCCGCGCGAGTCGAGGGGGGCCCCAAATGCCTGTCCGCGAAAGACCTCGCCGTCTTCGAGCACCAGAACAGCAGGCTTCAAACCGAAACCCCCAGCGCGATCTTAGAATCGGTGACGATCAGTTCGCCGTTCTTGATGGTGTGGATGACCTTGCCTTTCAGGGGTTTTCCATCCCATGGGGTGTTCCTCGACAAGGACGCGAAAGCGCGTGCATCGACCTGCCAGCGCGCTTCGGGATCGAACACCACTAGGTTGGCGGCAGCCCCCGCTCGGATGGGGCCTCCATGATCTTGAAGGCCAAGAACTTTCGCAGGGCCAGCGGTCAAGAGCCTCACGAGCTCCGCGATCGAGATCACCTGTTGCTGCACTAGTTCCGTGATCGCCACCGCGAGGGCGGTTTCGAGTCCAAGCAATCCGGGGGGTGCAAGTTCGAACTCGGAGTCTTTCTCTTCGGGAGCGTGAGGCGCATGATCGGTTGCGATCGCATCGATGGTTCCATCCGCCAGGCCGGCGCGCAATGCTTCGACATCGGCCTGAGAACGAAGCGGAGGATTTACTTTCAGATGTGTGTCGTAGCCCACCAGTTCAGCATCAGTCAGACAAAGGTGGTGCGGTGTCACCTCAGCGGTTACGGTCACGCCCATGGCTTTGGCCCTGCGGATCGCATCGACCGAACCAGCCGTTGAAACGTGCAATGCGTGGAACCGCACACCGGTGAGCCGCGCAAGCGCCAGATCGCGGATGAGAGCGATGTCTTCAGCTTCGCTTGGGATCCCTTTGAGGCCAAGGGCGTCTGAGAATTCGCCTTCGTGCATCTGGCCGGCTTCCGACAACGCAGCATCATCGCAGTGTTCCGCGCAGACGCCGCCCCACCCCTTTATATATTCCATAGCTCTTCTTAGTAGGCGCGAATCCTGCACGCCTCGGCCGTCGTCGGTGAACATCTGAACCCTTGCGTTCGACATAGCCATCTCGCCGATCGCTGCGATGTGCTTTCCTTCGGAACCTTTGGTGATGGCCCCCGCTGGCAGAACGTCGACCAGACCAACCCGCTGCCCCTCTGCGAAAACCATCTCTGCAACAGCCGAGTTATCGCAAACTGGATCAGTATTCGGCATCGCTACGACCGCCGTGAAACCTCCCAGCGCAGCGCCTGCCGAACCGGTGGCGATGGTCTCTTCATCTTCTCTGCCCGGTTCTCTCAGATGCACATGCAGATCGATGAAACCAGGGCTGACGATGGCGCCCGAAACATCAACCACGTGCGCATCTTTGTCGGTCAGCTGGCCCACCTCGATCACCTTGCCGTCGTCGATCAGTACATCGGCCGACGAGTCCGTTCCGGACGCGGGATCGATCACCCTTCCACCCTTGATCAACAAACGGCTCATCGTGGCCCTCCGCCGGTGTTGGCACCTTGCTCGACCCGACCCGGTGCCGCGGCCGCAGGTGCCTCGCCCACCTCAACCGAGAGTTCTCCGCCAAGCATCAGGTAAAGCACAGCCATGCGAACCGCGATCCCGTTGGTAACTTGGTCGGTGATCGTGGAGCGTGGGATGTCGGCGATATCTGAGGAGATCTCAACGCCGCGGTTCATGGGTCCGGGATGCATGATGAGCGCGTCTTGTTTCATCATCTCAACGCGCTTGGCGTTCAGGCCCCAGTAAGTTGAATATTCTCTGATCGAAGGGAAGAACTGCTCATCCTGCCTTTCTTTCTGCACCCTCAGCAGATAAACGACATCGAGTTTGGGCAGCACTTCATCGAGATCGGTTGACACTTCGGCCCCCCAACTCTCGATGGTTGCGGGCATGAGAGTTGGGGGGCCGACGGCTATCACCTGCGCCCCCATCTTGGTCATGGCTTTGACATTCGAGCGGGCTACCCGCGAGTGAACGATGTCGCCAACGATCCCTATCCGAAGGCCCTGGAGGTCGCCGAGTCTTTCTCTTATCGAAAAAAGGTCAAGCAAGGCCTGAGTAGGATGCTCATGCGAACCGTCACCTGCGTTGATCACCCCTGCTTCGACCCAACGGGAAAGCCTAAGCGGCGCACCAGATGATGAATGTCTGATGATGATCAGATCAACCCCCATGGCCTGAAGCGTCATGGCTGTGTCCTTGAAAGACTCTCCCTTCGATACAGAGGTCTTGGCGTCGGCTGTGAAATTGATCACATCGGCGCTCAGTCTCTTGGCTGCGAGTTCGAACGAGATCCTGGTGCGGGTCGATGGTTCGAAGAATAGGTTGCAGACGGTGCGCCCTCTAAGGGTTGGGACCTTCTTGTTCTGGCGTGTTCCCACTTCACGGAACGACTCAGCGGTTCGAAGGATGTTGTCGATCTGATCGACCGATAGGTCGTCGATAGACAGCAGATGTTTCATCTTGGTACTCATCTGGCCGCCGATGAGATGGTGACGTTGTCTTCGCCGTCGGTTTGCTTCAGCGCCACTTTCACGTCTTCTTTGATCGAAGTAGGCAGGTTCTTGCCGATGTAATCAGCCCTTATTGGAAACTCCTTGTGGCCTCTGTCGATGAGGACAGCAAGTTGGATGGCCCTCGGGCGGCCGAAGTCAACGAGCGCATCGATCGCCGCCCTCACCGTGCGCCCTGTGAACAGAACATCGTCGACCAGCACGACTGTCTTTGCGTTGATGTCGAAGTCAACCGATGTCGATGAAACCTCAGAGGGACGCCTTATCGCGAAATCGTCACGATAGAACGAAACATCGAGCGCACCTACCAACACAGGGGTGCCTTCGATGGCCTCGATCTCGGTCCCCAGTCGCTCGGCCAAGGGGACCCCCCGCTTGAAGATCCCGATCAGAGCCAGGTCGCCGGCACCCTTGTTGCGTTCGATGATCTCGTGTGCGATCCGTTTCAGGGCCCTTGCGATGTCTTGGGATTCCAGAACCGTCTTGCCTGGCTCGTTGGCACCCATCAGTTTGGTGACTCCAAGGAGCGGGCCGGTTGCGATATTTCGTGGCTGGCCCGACCGCGGCGAAATGAGGGAAAGTTATTGGCCAAAAAAAAGCCGCCCCGATCGGGTGCGGCAGATAAGGCGGCTGCGGCGTGCGTATGCGACATTCGACCTGCTCTCCTTCCCGGCCTCACAGGACCAGACTTAAAGGTTGAGCTAACAAAAACAACTGTATCAGGAACCGCTTGGTTGCTGCAATGCGTCCCCCGCGATCCCCGAGAGGACCCCGTTCACGAACCGCGAAGAATCCTCGGTTGAATAGATGCGGGCCAATTCGACGGCTTCGTTTATCGCAACTGCCATCGGAACGCTTTCGTGGGTCAGTTCGAAGATCCCGATCCTAAGCAGAGTCCTGTCGATGACAGGCATCCGTTCGATCTTCCAATCCTTGGCCCATAAACCGATGAGGCGATCGAGTTCGGCGCGATCGGCGTCGACGCCCATGACCAATTCAGATGCGAACCCATATCCCGGATTGTCGGTATAGCGGGCAAGAACCTCAGATGGACTGTGCCCTGTCATCTCACTTTCATAAAGAACATCGAGGGCGAGCTTGCGGGCTCCCCTGCGCTGAGGCACTCAGCGAACCCGAGTTACGTAGTTCCGCGTGCGCGTATCGACCCTTACGACTTCGCCTTCGCTGACGAATAAGGGCACCTGGACAACTGTGCCGGTTTCGAGCGTTGCTGGCTTGTTGCCGGCCGAACTGCGGTCGCCCTGCAGACCGGGATCTGTTTGTGTGATCACCAGGTCAACGGTCGTTGGGAGGTCGATGCCGATCGGGACGCTCTGATAAAGAGGTATCTGCACGACCTGGCCCTCTTTCAAGAAGTCCGCCGCATCGCCGATGAAGTCTTTGTCGATGTGGATCTGCTCGTAAGATTCGTTGTCCATGAAGACGAAACCAGATTCGTCGCCGTAGAGGAATTGCATCTCTCGCTTGTCGACCCGAGCCAGCTCCACCTTCTCGTCGGCCCTGAACGTGCGATCGATCACAGCACCAGACTTAACGTTCTTCAGCTTGGTGCGAACCATCGCCCCACCCTTGCCGGGCTTGTGATGTTGATAGTTAACGATGGTGAACAGGTCGCCGTCGAGATCCAGGGTCATGCCCGGCCGCATGTCGTTGGTTGAGATCATGGGCAGAGATTACAGGACGATGAGTTCCTTCGTTGCCGCACTCAACACTTCGGCGCCGCCGTTGGAGACGACAACGAGGTCTTCGACCCTAACGCCCCCCCAGCCTGCAAAGTAGGCACCGGGCTCGATGGTGATGACATTGCCCTCTGCGAGTACGTCGGTGCCGCCTATCCGCAACGTGGGGGCCTCGTGGACCTGCAGCCCAACGCCGTGACCAAGGCTGTGCGAGAAAGCTTCGGGATACCCGGCCGCCGCGATCACATCTCGCGCAGCCTTATCTACCTCGGCCCCTGTCGCTCCGATACGTACCGCGTCCAAGCCGGCCATCTCTGCGTTGCGAACCGTTTCGTAGACATCGCGGTGCCTGTCATCGCATGGGCCGACAACTATGGTCCTGGTCAGATCAGAGCAATAGCCTTGGTAGACGCACCCAAGGTCGAACAGTAAGTAATGGCCTTTCTCTACGGTTTTATCGCCTGGCCTTGCGTGAGGAAGAGCGCTTCGCTCGCCGGCCGCGACGATCAATTCGAACGAAACAGCTTCTGCGCCGTGGCTCCGCATGAACATCTCCAGGTCCAGGGCTATCTGATTCTCGGTCTTGCCCACCTCGACCTGATCGACGATGTAAGCGAACCCTGCATCTGCCATCTCGGCCGCGGTACGGATGAGATCGAGTTCGCCGGGCTCTTTCACCTTACGCAGTTCTTCGACTACGCCCTTGGCTGCCACCAGTTCGTGGCCCTCGAAATACCCTTGCAGGTCTTTCGAGCTCGCCATCGTGATGTTCGCAGCCTCGAACCCGACCCTTGACAAGGCGGTTTGAGAAAGGGCCTTCTTGATCAGATCGCCGTACTGTCCGCCTTGTGTATATATAAGGATGTCCGCGTTATGAACCTGTTCGGGAGCTTGGGTCGCGTAACGACCATCGGAGAAGAACCAAGCGCGGTCGCGACTGATCAGCAAAGAAGCGTTCGAGCCGGTGAAACCGCTCAGATACCTGATGTTGGTCAGGTCGGTGACGAAGAGACCGTCGATGCCTTCGGCTGTCAGTCGCTCTCGAAGTCGCGACAGCCTGTTTTCATGATCCATGTTGCTGCTCCCCTTTCGATGCGGCCAGCGCCTCTATAGCTCTGACGTAGCCCTCAACACCCAAGCCAACGATAACCCCTCGCGCCACAGGCGACACAACCGAGTGGGCACGGAAAGGCTCCCTGGCGAAAACATTTGAGATATGGACCTCGATCACAGGCAGGCCGCATGCGACAACAGCATCGCGGATGGCGATCGAATAATGCGTGAAGGCAGCGGGATTCAGAACAACAGCGTCAGCTTTGTCGCGAGCCTCGTGAAGCCAAGAGATGATTTCGCCTTCGATGTTGCTCTGCCGAAACTCGATCTGCATCCCCAGTTGTTCGGCCCGCGCTCTTACCATCGCCTCTACATCGGCGAGGGTTGCATGGCCATACACTTCCGGCTCCCTCGTGCCAAGCAGGTTGAGGCTCGGTCCGTTGAGGACGAAAACTTTCATGAGCGGTTCCTCAGTACTTTCACGAAGGTGGCTTCGATGGTTTCGGTCGGCACTTCATCACTAACGATCGGTTCACCTAGATCTTTCAACAATACCCATCGCATGCCTTTCGAGGTGCGCTTCTTGTCGCTCGCGATATAGCGCAGCATCATCGCGGGATCGAACTCAGCATCGACCGGCAGACCGTACGACCCGATCAGGTCTCGGTGCGCTTGTACTCCCGCCGAGTCCAGCAGCCCGAGAGCGTGAGACAGCTCAGCGGCGAAGACCATGCCAACCGAGATGGCTTCGCCGTGCAGTAACCCCTCGAATCCTCGAAGCGCCTCGAGCGCGTGGCCGAAAGTGTGACCATAGTTAAGAACAGTGCGCATCGAGTGTTCCTTCTCGTCCTGCGAAACGACCCTTGCTTTTATCTCGACACAGCGATGAACCACTTCGGCCATCATCTGCAGGTCTGGCTCCATGATGCGTTCCTGGTTTGAACGGATCAATGTTGCAAGCTCGCCGCCGAAACAGAGGGCGTACTTGATCACCTCGGCCATGCCCGACCTCAGTTGTTCTCGTGGAAGGGAACTCAAAAGATCTGTGTCTGAGTAAACGCCAAGCGGTTGATAGAAAGTGCCAACGAGGTTCTTGCCGTGGACCAGGTCAACACCGGTTTTTCCGCCGATCGAGGAATCGACCTGCGCCAGTAAGGTGGTCGGTGCATGGATCAGACCGATGCCACGCATATATACCGAAGCAACGAACCCTCCCAGGTCCCCAGCCACGCCCCCCCCGACGGCCACGATAATGTCTTGGCGCCCGATACGCTCCTGCGCCAGCGCGTTGATGAGTCGCTCGGCCTCGTTCACCGACTTACTGAGCTCTCCGCTGGGGAACGACAGGATCGAAACATCCACGAAAGAAGAGATCCTCTTTTCTACCTGTTCGCCGATCCAGGTCAGTCGATCATCGATAACGATGGCCGCCCGCGACGCCATCTCAAACTCGCCAGCATCGCCAACCCGGGCGATCGCCCCTGGTCCTATCACGATGTTGTGTGATGACGATTCGACATCAACCCTGACCATCCTCATGCGGTCTTCGCTATCACTTCATCCACGATCACGCCGACATCACCGGAGGCATCGACAACAAGATGGGCCGCGTCTCGGTAGATGCCGTCGCGCTCCTCGAATGTCTTCTCCAGGCGTGAAGCAACGTCGAGACCCCAGATCAAGGGCCGTCCCTCACCGCTACCCAACCGTTCGGCCACGATCGCGGGATCAACATGAAGATAGACGACCTTGCCCTGGCTTCTCATCGCATCCACATTCGAACCATCAAGGATTGCCCCACCTCCACAGGCGATAACACCGGCATCGGAGGCAAGAGCACGCATCAATGCGCTCTTCTCGATCGCACGGAACCCTTCTTCGCCATCGGTTTCGAATATCTCAGGGATCGAGCGGCCCGCGGTCTCAACCGCTACGTCATCGACGTCGATGAACCGGGTTTTGATCGCATCTGCGAGCACCCTGCCTACCGTTGACTTCCCGGCCCCCATGAGTCCAATGAGGATGATCCGCTCTCGGCGGTGAATCATCAACGCTCGGCGACACGATGCATGTACCGTTCGTAGGACCCTTTTAGGTCGCCGAGCGAATCGCCGCCGAACTTTTCGATGATCGAGCCTGCGATCGCCAGAGCGATAACCGCCTCTCCAACAACGGCGGCGGCCGGGACCGCACACACATCGGTTCGCTCCTTGAAAGCCGAAACTTGTTCTTTCGTATTCACATCAACGGTTCGAAGCGGTCTTTTTAGCGTTGATAGCGGCTTCATCGCCGCGCGGACCCTGAGCGTTCCCCCGATCGACATGCCTCCCTCGGTTCCGCCGGCCCGATCGGTGTGACGGATGAACCTTCCGTCTTCGAAGAAGATCTCGTCGTGTGCCACCGATCCTCTCAGTTTGGCCACCGCGAACCCATCGCCTATCTCAACGGCCTTTATCGCTGGTATCGACATCATCGCCCTGGCTACCTCGGCGTCGAGTCGTCTATCCCAATGAACGTGCGATCCGAGACCAGGGGGCAGGTCGTACGCGATCACTTCGATGATTCCACCGAGGGAATCGCCATCTGAACCCGCCGCTTCGATCGCTGCGATCATCTTGGTTTCGGCACTCGGATCGAAACAACGAACCGGTGACGCATCGATGGTTTCGATGTCAGCCGGCAAAGGCACGGGCCCTGACGCCGCCTCAACATCTCCGATGGCTACAACATGCGACACGATAGCGATGGCGAGTTCATTGAGCAGGGTCTTCGCTATCGCTCCCGCTGCGGTTCGAGCCGCGGTCTCGCGGGCGCTTGCTCTTTCTAATATGTCCCGCGCGTCTTCACGGTCGTACTTGAGCATGCCCGAAAGATCGGCATGGCCTGGCCGTGGTTCGGTGAGAACATTGCCAGCCGGGCCTTCTTCCGGCGACATGACTCGCTCCCACTTGTTCCATTCGGAGTTGTGGATCACCAAGGCGATCGGGCTGCCTAAAGAAAATCCGTGACGCACGCCACCGATGATCTCCAATCGGTCCTGCTCGAACCTCATGCGTGGGCCTCGACCGTAACCCAGACGACGCCTCGCCATCTCATCGATGATCTTCTTCGAACGGATCGGTATGCCCGCCGGAAGTCCTTCGAGGATCACAGTGAGCGCAGGACCATGCGATTCACCTGCAGTTAGGAAGCGCAACATCTAACTATGTTATGCGTCCCGGCATGGTGGGTCACCTTTGGCCTTACTTGAATACCTCTTCGCCCTTGCAAAGCGTGAACTTGTCATCGCCATGAAGAATGGTTGCGCAAGTTCCGCTTATCGAGAGCAGCTTGAAGTTAGTGGCGAAGGTCTCACCAGGCACAACAGTAAATACCGTGGTGCCCACCTTCACCTGAGCCTTGGTGGTTCCACCGTCCGAGAACACATCGACGAGTTGGACACGCTGCCCTCCTGTTGGGGCTGCCCCTCCAGCGGCTCCCGACCCTGCTGCTCCGCCCGTTGATCCACCTGATGTGCTCGTGCCTCCAGAGGTGCTCGTACCACCAGCGGTGCTTCCACCTGCTGTGGTCGAACCCGCTGTGGTCGACGAGCCAGCGGGGGCAGGCGCTCCAACCACCACAAGGGGGCGGAAGGGGTCTTTAGATTCGAACACTTCGAATGTCTCTGGCGCCGCGCTCGGCGAGGGATTCGGTGTGACTGTTGAAGTTGGAGCGTGAACGATCCTTGGGGCCGGGCCGGTGGCCTCCGGGACGGATGTGCTTGCGGGGAAGAACAATGGCTTCAGCACGAAGAAGAAGAACACCGCAAGCAGAGCTATCACCAGAACGATGATAAGTGCAGGACTGACCCGTCTCTTGGGTTCCTCTATGACTTCAGGCGTTATCGACATGTGGTTCTTCCTATCCCTAAGTAGCCGTAGCGGTACTGGTTGGCGTTCCCGTGGTGCTGGTTGACGGAGGGGCGGCAGGTACGGTCGCCACGAACATCTTCATCGCTAGGGCGATGTTCAGGGTTGGCGATGTAACGCTAGTGGTGGCGCCGGCTGTTAGACCAATCGTCCCCACCTTTACCGCCCTTGAAAGGGTTTCGAGTCGCACGAGGAAGTCTTGAACCTGGAAATACCCACCGGTCACGTTCATCGTAAGAGCAATCTCGGACAAACCCGGTACGGAACTTGCAACCGGTGGTGTGGGTGATACGGATATCCACTCGATCCCAGATGCGTTGGCCGCGTCTTGGACCTGCAAGATGAACTGAGCGAGTTGAGGATCATTAGGAGCGGCTGCATCAAGGACAGTCGCACGCTCGCGCAGTTTCGGGGCCTCTTGTTGCAGCGCTTCCAATCGGGCGAGTTCCAACTTCAACTTCTGTACCTTGTCCTGCGCTGTCACTGTGTCTGCCTTGGCCTGATTGATCTTCTCGCTTTGCGGAGACATCACGAGGAAGAAATACAGCACCGCAACTGCCACGAGCGTCAGCGCGAATATCAGGTAATTACGTCTCATCTTGGCCCCTGGAATCTCTTGCTCGCTGCTTCCTGAGAAAGATCGGAAGTACTTGAATAGTTGATGACCGTTCTATCGCCGATTGCGCCTTTGGATGCCGCTGGTACCCAGATGTTCTGAAGGCTTTTCAGTTCCTGAAGACGCGTTATCCACTTCGAAACGCCCGGGAAGTCGAAGGTTACGACGGTGAAGTTAAGACTCCCCAATGCAGGTGCACTTCCCGCCGGTGCCACGGTCCGGGCCGTTCCTGGTGCAGCCGCTCCTGCCGTTCCACTCATCGCCGTGAGCCACGAATCGCCAGGGATGATCATGGAAAGCTCGATCAACAGACGCGACCAGGCGACATCGCCTGCCATCGCACTAGCCAAGGTTGCTTCTTTGGATTTGACCGTTTGGTCAAGGGCGGCGAACTCCTGGAGTTTGGCGACTTTGGCTTGCAAAGTTGCGACTTGGGCGTTGGCTGCATCTAGCTGGTCGAGTTGATCATGAAGTTGACCTTGCCTGATGAACCAAATGCCAGCGAGGATAAGCAGGAAAAGAACTACCCCAGTTGCAAGCAAGCCCGTCTGACGGCGGATGCGCTTTCGAACAAGGACCTCGGTTGGCAGAAGATTGATACGTCTGGCGGCCATCTAGCCCTCCGCCCCTAGAGCAGCTCCGAGAGCCGCTGCCATCAATGGTTCGGCGTCTGCCAACTGAGCCTCGGTGAGACCGGTCTTGCCGACCCGCATCTTCTGAAGCGGCCGGCCGGTTTCGACTGGAAGCCGAAGCGAATTGGCGAGTCTGGTCGATAGGTTCGTCAGTTTGGCCCCACCCCCACAAAGCACTACCCGCGAGATGCGACCTTCGGCGCCGGCCAGGTAATAATCGAGCGATCCTCGGACCTCATCGACGAAAGCTGTTGCCCGCTGATCGAGGATGCGCGCAGCATTCTGCTCTTGCATCGAGGCTCCTGGGATCACGCTTGGCGCAGGTGCACCCGGGGTTTGTGGCATCGATGGTGCGCCCGCCGGTGCCGGAGCGCCGGTAACAGGATCAACACCTGGCGTTCCCGCAGATGGTGCAGGTGGGGCTGGTGGCGCGACGGGACCGAAGGGCAGACCGAGCCTTTGTTTGAGGCTCTCTGCCTCCTCGAGCGAGATTGCCAACGCGGCGGCCACCGACTCGGTGAGGTCGTTACCACCGATCGACAGAACGCGCACGAAACGCGGCACGCCTGCTTCATGAACAACGATCTTCGTCACGCCCGCGCCGACATCGATGATCGCCTCGCCGGTACCAGAACCTCTTGCAAGAGCATCTGCCGAGTCGCCGAGTGATCTAACTAGCGTTAACGGGATGAAGTCGATCGCCGCAAGAGTAAGCCCCGCCTTCTCGACGGCCGCTACGCATGAGTTGACCATGTCTTTTTGCGCCGCAACCAACAGGACGCGCATCATGCGTTCGTTGTTCTCGGTTACAAATTCATCGAGAACCTGGAAATCGACAACGGCGTCTTCGATGGGCATTGGGATGTATTCCTGGATCTGGAACTGCAATGCCCCGCGCAATTCTTCTTCGGACATGTGCGGAAGATCGATCGGGCGGGCCACAGTTTTTTGGTTGGCAACACCAAGACTTACAAGTTTTTTCTTGAATCCAGCGCGGCGCCAAAGCTCAGATATCGCCTTCGAAACTTGATCGACATCGAGGATCTCGCCATCGCGAACCAGTCCCGTTGGAAGAGAGACCTGGCCGAAGTTTTCGAGGGTAGCCGGGTGCTTAGCCAAGGAGATGTGGGCGGCGCGAACACCGCTCGTCCCGATATCGAGGCCTATGGAATCGCGTATCTTCGCCATCAGTTGCCCGCTCTCCCTACAGACCGCTCTTCCAAGTAGTTCTCAACGTCAGATGACCGAAGCCTGTAGTTCTTGCCAACCTTGAGGGCCGGCAACTGACCGGACTTGATCAACCGGTAAACGGTCATGTTCGACACCCGCATCATGGTTGCCACCTCAACTACGGTAAGCAGAGGCTCGCCGACGTAACCGTCCCGCTTTTTCAACCTGAGCTCCCCTTAGGTTGGCGGTGCATGATGCTGCTTCTTATAAACTGTCGGTCACGTTCCTCACTTTGCGTCAGTCGTTATCATCAAGAACGCAAGGTAACAATCGCAACAAACAGCCTCAATCATCCATCCTCGGTAACTTGAATAGACTCCTTTAATAACTACATGAATGTAATTCTCAAAAAGCACAGCAATTAACACTTGTGAACAGTATTCCGCCGCGTAAGGGGAGGAAGCGGACGCTACGAGTGGGGGGTTCGGGGGCGCAGCAGCTACCGTTCGGTATGACCCGGGTGCGCTAGAAGCTGCGGAGCCCCTGAGATAAAACTGGCCTAGACGCCCAGCCACACGTGGAGCAGGGCTCTTCCAGCCAAGATCGCCGCTAAAGCGCCTGCTGCCATCGATGGCCCGAAGGGGATGAAGTCTTTGCGACTCTTCCTGCCGCTGGCTATGAGACCTATGCCGATCGCCGCTCCTGCGAAAAACCCTAAGAATGCGCCAACTCCAACGAGCCTCAGACCAATCCATCCAAGGTGCAGGCCAAGATAAAAAGCCAATTTGATGTCGCCAAAGCCCATGGCTGCAGGCAGAGCCAGTCCCAGGGCGAACATGGGGACCCCGTAAGCCAACGCTCCGATCCCCGCCTGGGCAAGTCGATGCGGATCGCGCGTCACAGCCGATGCCACAGCAAGCAGAACCACCCCAAGCGCCATCGATGGAAACAAGATCTTGTTGGGTATGCGGCGGTGTTCAAGATCTGTCGCAGAAAGGATGATCAGCACAGTCGCGAATACCAAGTATGCGGGCAGCTGCGCTTTGAGTCCGATATTCAGCGCGAGCACAACCCACACGACACCGATCAGGGCCTCGATGATCGGATACTGGATTCGGATCTTGCTCTTGCAGTTTCGGCAAGAGCCACGAAGCGCTATGTACGAAGCTATCGGGATGTTCTCCCACCAGCTCAACGTGTGTCCGCAGGTTGTACATCTAGATCGAGGCTTGATTATGGACATCCCCTGCGGCACTCGGTAGATCACAACGTTCGCGAAACTCCCGACCGCAGAACCGAACACGAAGACAATGAGCGCGACGTAGATCGTGGGAAGACTTACCCCGGCTAACGGCATGACCCAGTGATCAGGTATGCGGACCGACCAGTTGTTTGAAACCTTCGACATCGTGACAGCGTTCGAGCGCCACGTCGTATGCGATCTTTCCCCGGCGATACAGATCGGCGAGCGATTGATCCATGGTTTGCATGCCGAACTGTCCGCCTGCCTGCAGAGACGAGTAGATCTGGTGCGTCTTGCCCTCGCGGATCAGGTTCCTGATGGCTGGAGTTGCTATGAGTATCTCCGCCGCTGCCACGCGCGACGTGCCATCGCGGGTCGGGAGCAACTGCTGGGTCACGATGCCTTGCAAAGAGCCTGCCAACTGGACCCGTACTTGTTCCTGCTGATGAGGCGGAAACACGTCGATAACACGATCGATAGTCTGAGCCGAGTCCTGGGTATGTAAGGTTGCGAACACGAGGTGGCCTGTTTCGGCCGCAGTCAAAGCGATCGCGATGGTCTCGAGGTCTCGCATCTCCCCCACCAAGATGACATCGGGGTCTTGCCGCAAAGCATGCCTCAATGCATTGCTGAAACTATGTGTATCCGTCCCAACCTCTCGTTGGTTGACGATGGCCTTCTTGTGATCATGAAGGAATTCGATCGGGTCCTCGATGGTCACGATATGCAAGTCTCGCTCCGAGTTCACGATGTCGATCAGAGATGCCAAGGTTGTCGTCTTACCCTGGCCGGTAGGTCCTGTCACGAGAACGAGACCGCGCGGCAGAGCGGCGAAACCTTGTAACTGCATAGGGAGCCCGAGTTCACGGATGCTTCTGATCTCGACGGGGATCAATCGGAAAGCAGCACCCATCGCGTCCCTTTGCTGGTAGACGTTCACACGGAAGCGAGCCCGTCCCGGCAGGGCATGTGAAAGATCGAGCTCGAGGTCCTCTTCGAATCTCTCTCTCTGCCTTTGAGTCAGCAGGGAGTAGACCATCTGACGGATCATGGGCCCATCGAGGACGGGCTGGTCAGCCAGTCTCACAAGTCGTCCGTTGAGTCTGATAACCGGTTGGGTCCCCGCGGTCAGATGAAGATCGCTGGCCTTTCGCTCTATCACCACATCGAGCAGGGCCTTTATGTCCCCACTAGCGGCCGTATCCTGCGACTGCTGTGTCATCGCCATCAAGCGATCACCCTTTGGATCTCTTCGAGCGACGTCGAACCTCTACGTACCTTGGCCATGCCATCGGTTCGCAGGTCCCACATCCCTTGCTCCATGGCCGACCTCTTGATCTCATCGGATGCTCTACGCTCCACGGTCAGCCTTTCGATCTCTTCGGAGTTCAACATGACTTCATGAACCGCCATGCGCCCGCGATATCCAGTTTTGCCGCATCGAGGGCAGCCGACTGGACGATACAGCAAAGGCGGGTCTTCATCGTCGCCCAATGGGAACTTATTCTCGATCAGTGCCTCCCTCGTCGGCGTGTACGCCTCTTTGCACTTCTCGCACAGTCGGCGCGCCAAACGTTGAGCAACGACACAATCGACCGCCGATGAAACCAAGAAAGGCTCTATCCCCATCTCGATCAACCTGGTTATGGCGCTGGGAGCATCGTTGGTGTGAAGGGTCGAAAGCACCAAGTGTCCTGTAAGGGCAGCCTCCACGGCGATCTGCGCAGTCTCTCGATCTCGGATCTCACCGATCAGCACGATATCGGGGTCGGCACGCAAGATCGATCGAAGGGCCGAAGCGAACGTCAGCCCCGCTTTGTTATTCGTTTGCACCTGGTTGATGCCCGAAAGGCGGTACTCAACAGGGTCCTCGACCGTGATGATGTTGCGATCAACCTGGTTGAGGATGTTCAAAGTGGCGTAAAGCGTGGTCGACTTGCCCGATCCGGTCGGACCCGTCACAAGCATCATGCCGTACGGTTTGCTGAACGATTTTTCGAACCGCGTGTAGTTGTGTTCCGAGAAACCGAGGTCGTCGAGTTTCAACAGAACGCTCGACTTATCGAGGATACGAAGGACAAGCTTTTCGCCATAGACGGTTGGCAGGCTCGCAACACGAAGGTCGATCGTCTTGCCCTGCACGTTCAAGCCGATACGCCCATCCTGGGGGATGCGTCTCTCTGCGATGTCCATCTCGGCCATGATCTTGAGTCGTGAGATAACCCCCGATTGGATCGTCTTCGACGGGCGCAGCACTTCGTGCAGTACGCCGTCGATGCGGTATCTCACCCTCAGGTCCTTTTCCTGCGGTTCGATGTGGATGTCGGAGGCTCGATCGTTCACTGCCTGTTGGATGATCAGGTTCACTAACTTAACGATCGGTGCTTCTTCGGCTACGTCTCGGGTTTGGCTCAGGTCTGCCGGTTCGTCGACCAAGCTCTCGGCCGAATCGGCGAGGGATTCGACCGACGAATCTAGCCGTTGGATACGACTGATGGCCGCGAGGATGTCTGTTGGCGTTGAAACAACCGCCTTTATCTCTTTGCCGGTGATCGTGCGGATGTCGTCGATGGCATAAACATTCGAGGGATCGCTCATCGCGACGATAAGTTTTCCGTCCTGATCGATCCCGATGGGAAGGGCCTTGTAGCGTTTCGCCAAACTCTCAGATATCAGGCTCGCCGCGGTGGGATCGACCTGCGTTTCGGTGAGATCTACGAAGTCCAAACCAACCTGCTTCGCCAAGAGTGCGATCAGGTTGGATTCGGTGACCATGCCGTTATCGATGAGGATGCGGCCGAGGGAACGCCCAGCTTTGCGCGACACCTCCATGGCCTCGTCGAGCTTCTCCCTCGAGACCAGTCCCTCTTCGAGGATCAGCTCACTCAAACCCCGCGTCTTCTGTGCCATGGCTTACAAACCTACCTTTGGTCCGAATAGCTTGCGCCACCTAGCCGGGCGCATCATCCGGTCGGCCGCTTTCACGAACTCTGCCACGAACGGGCCGAGTCGTGGATCGATCTCTTGTACGACATAGTGACTGCCGTCGACGAATCCGAGCACGACTTTGCCTGCCGGGATGTCTGAGAGCTGGGCGGTCTGGGCGGCCTGGGCGACATCCTGAGGTTCGGAAACCGCGAGGGGACGGTTCTTGGAAACAACCACATCTGATAAGGATGGCACCATCGCGGACGTTATCGATGGAGCTGCCACAGACACGGGTTGATCTTGGGGCTTGATATCCCAATTCCAACCTGGTTCACGTTTGGTGGGTCGGAATAGACGTTTGAATCGCGAGAGCAGACTCATCCTCACGCGCTCGCGACTGCCGGCTCTCCTTCGGCATTCTCGAGGGCCGCGTAGAGAAGGGCTAGGAGCACGTTTTTGACGCTTGAGCGGTCCAGGGCGCTCATCGGGATCACCGAAACCCTTTCATCAAGTTGCAACCTCTGTTTCACGTACTCGATCTCGCCCGCTGGATCGATCGGATCGTGCTTGTTGACCGCAACGACGAAAGGGGCAGTCGCTCCGAACCCCTTGAAAGCATCGAGGATGACCTGCGCTTCATCGAAGGAATCCTCTCGCGCACGATCTACAACGACTATGAAGCCGAGCATCCCCTCGGCCAAGATCTCCCACATGAAATCGAATCTCTCCTGACCAGGAGTTCCAAAGAGATAGAGCACGAGGTTGGGATCGATGGTGATCCTTCCGAAGTCCATGGCGACGGTGGTTCTTTCTTTATGGACCTTCGTGTGATCGCTGATGTCGCGTTCGGTCGACAGGACGGTGATCTCGCTGATGGTTCTTATGAGCGTCGTTTTCCCAGCGCCGAATGGACCAGTCACGACTATCTTCACAGATGCCATGGGTTACAGGTTCCTAACGCCTGCGATGAGGCGGAGCAGAGTCTCCTTTGAAATCGTTGTCTCGGCGGCCTTACCGGTTGCTGCGGACGCCCGAGCACGCAGTGGCTGTCCAGCATCGGCTGAAGGAATCTCGGTTTCGAAGCCGGTGTGTTCGGTAACATTCACCGACGGCATGGGCTGGGCTTGCTCGTCGGATCCGGACTCGGATGAAGCTTCATGCACCTGTAGCTGAGACTCGGATTGGTCATGACTCGCCCCATTGGTCGAGGCTACAAGCGTGGTCGCCTCTTCGGAGGCGAATTCCTCGGCAACGACGGCGTCATGAGAGGCATCGGAAGCGACCTGCGGGATCTCCGAGACAGGCGTACTCACACCACCTGGCGCTTGGACATCTTGGGTTGGCTCCGGATCCGCTTGGACTTCGGGCGCTCGGCTAACCACCAGATCGTCGAGGTCACGAGGACCAAGCCTCGACGGCTCGTCTTTGACCGTTGGCGACCTACCCGAAGCGACCTCGAGAAGACCAGCTGTGACCAATCCATAGATGATCTTGCATGCCTCGAATTCGGAACGCTCCGTTGCAGCTGCTATGTCACGAACACTCCTACCGTCGGCCAGTACCAACAACGTCCACTCTTCTGGCTTGATGTTGATCTCCATGGCATCTTCCGGAGGGGTTGGCGCCATGCGAACGACAACATCGAGCGAGGGGATCTTACGTTGGATGACTTCCCACTCTTCGAGTCTCCTGCTCGACTCCATGATGAGGTTCTCAACGGAAACGGAAAGCCCGATCTCTTGTGACGAGACCTCACCCGCTTCGAAAGTGAACGTTCCCATGTCCCACTGCAGTAAGTTGAAGATCGCGTCTTGGATCTGCTCTTTGATGAAGGTGTCGAGTAGTTCTTTCGACAAGATCCCCTTCTCGATCAGAAGGTCGCCCAATCGCCTATTGCCGCCCTTCTTCTGCTCATCCAGTATGCGCAGAAGCTGGCCCTGGGTTATGAGTTTCGCATTTACCAGTCGCTGACCAAGGAACTCGCGCGTCAAACTCGAGAACGCGAAGTAGACCTCGCCATCTCGGAAGAAAATGACGCCGTCGCCACTCTCGCGTTCAACCTTGAGCCCTCCGGTTTGCTTGTTGTGGGCGAGCAAACGGAAGATGTCGGGCAACGCGAAAGCCTCGAGGCTGCCAACGAGAACACTCATCTGATCTCTACCCCTCGCCTATCAGAATCCGGTAACGGACTGAGCTTGTGGAGCGAATTCCTGCGATACGTCAGGTGCTTGCGTTTCAAGCAGGCGCGCTACGGTCGCAGCGGCTCGGTGCATCTCATACAAGATCAAACCGATCTTGGCGCTGTGGCCTGTGATGGCACAAAGAACTGCTGAACCTGCCGCCATGAGGAAGACGTATCCACTGCTTCCTTCGACGAATACCTGCTGCAACTTTCCTCTACCCAAAGTCTCAGAGGCCCTATCGCCGAGCGATAGGATCGCGGCAGCCATAGCGCCGAGGCGATCTTCTTCGACATGTGGAGGCAGAGCGGAGGCCATGGGTAGGCCATCGGCGCTCACTACAGCGGCGGCTTCCAGGTCTGGCGACTGGCGAAGGAATTCATCCAAAGCCATAGCGAGTCCGTCCGCCCTAGTGATCGACATCGAATGCCCTCCTCCGCCTATTTCAGCGACCCATTGTGTTCAGAAAGACCACGCGATCCCTCTGCCTGCCTTTTGACCTATTCGGCAGGCGGAGTGCTCGTCTTGAATCCGGCCAGCCCAGAAGTTGCAGCGGCGGACATCGCCCCGAGGTTGGGCTGAACGCCTGTCCATATCTCGAACGACAGTGCCGCTTGATGCAGAAGCATGCCAAGACCGCTGCTTGCGATCGCTCCCCGCCGGCGCGCGAGCTCGATCAAGGGGGTTACCGGTGGCCAATAAACCAGGTCAACAACGATCGCGCCGGGAGCGATAGCTTGTGTTGATATGAGAGGTTCTTCACCCTTTTGCCCAACCGGGGTGGCGTTCACGATTATCTGCGAGCTGGCGGTGCGCTTTTGATCAACCGGCAGTGCCAAGGATTCGAATGGAACCTCTCCCGCAACACTTGCTAGCGATCGCGACGCGCCATTGTCTCGGGACGCAACCGTTATGGACGAAGCACCCGCCCGAGCGAGCGACCAAACTGCCGCCCTTGCGCCACCTCCCGCCCCCAGCACCAGGACCGAACGCCCGGTGATTTCGACACCTAGGTCCCCTTTGATGTGGCCGACCAATCCAGGCCCGTCCGTGTTGTGCCCGATCTTGTAGCCGTCATGGATCTGTATCGTATTGATCGCACCTATCTGTTCAGCAGCCTCAGAAAGCTCATCCATCGCATCGATGGCTCTAGTTTTATGGGGCATGGTGACATTGAGTCCTCTGACTCCCGATGCCACAAGGTGATCGATCGCACGGGCAACATCGGTGTCCACTGGGAATCTTTCGTATCGCCAATCGAGCCCGGCCGCAGCGAATGCTGCATCATGGATAGCCGGCGAAAGACTGTTCGCCACCTGTTCGTTTCCCCCGATGATCCCAACCACCTGGGCCCGTGGGACGTTCAGCAACTCTTCGGTTGTTGCTGCCTAGCGTGTTCGAACTCAGCGTACTTGGAAGTGAAGAAGTGCGTCTTGCAATCGGAAGTCAACACGTAATAGATGTAGTCATTCTTCTCAGGATGAAGAGCCGCCTTCAAAGAAGGGATGCCGGGGCTGGCGATCGGGGTCGGCGGAAGACCTGCGACCTTGCGCGTGTTGAATGGAGAATCGATGGCTAGGTCGCTTTGCGTAAGAGGTTCGCCGTGGAACTTCTTGACGAGATACTGGATGGTCGCATCGAGGCCGAGAGGTATGTTGCGTGTGAGGCGATTCTCGATCACGCCCGCTACCGTTGGTCGCTCGGCATCCACTTTCGCCTCACGTTCGATCATCGACGCGATCTTGACGATCGAATACGGGTCGCGGCCCGACTCCGGCTTATCGATACCAAGAGCCCTCGCGCGTTTGTCGAATTCATCGACCATCTTTTTCACGATAGAGCGAGCGTCATCCTTGTCGGTCACGAAGTACGTGGAGGGGAACAGGAATCCTTCCAATGACGGTGGAGGCTGCCCAAGTGAGGCTGGCGACGCGGTCGCTGGAGTCGCCGCGGCCACGAAATCGGCCTTGGTCACATGCGTCAGCTTGGCGACCTGGTCAGCTGTCTGGTCGATCGTCAACCCCTCGGGGACGATGAGCCGCACGAACCGAACCGCAGGTCCTTTGTTCAGCTTGGCGAGGATGTCTTTGAAAGCCATGTCCTGACGCAACTCGTAACCACCAGCCTTCAAGCCGCCGGCGACATGGTTGAGCTTGAGATAGATGCGGAAGGCAAGGGCCGACCTGATGACCTTCTTGTCTTGCAGTACAGCGGCTATCCTCAAGCCTGAAGTCCCTTTATCGATCACCACGGAAACAGGTGCTCCATCGGCTCGACCGCGCTCATCGATCCAGCTGGAAGCCGCTGCGATGGCTGCACCCACGATGGTTACCGCGATCAATACCGCGATGGTTAGCCTCTTCAACTTCGCCGACGCGAATCCAGGTATCCCTGAAGAAGGAATGTCGCGGCTACCTGATCTACAACCTGCCTCTTCTTCTTGGATCCAACCTCTGCAGCCGACAAAGCGCGGCTTGCCTGAACCGTAGTCAATCGTTCATCGACCATGGTGACGGGGACATCGAGCGTTCGCTCCAATGATTCGGCCAGCCGGCGAGCGGCCTTCGCCGAATCACCTTCCTTCGAGTTGAGATGAAGCGGCAGGCCAACGATCACCTCTACCGCCGACTTCTGTTTGACCAAGTCTTCGATCGCAGCCACAGCCGACGGCCCGGCCTCTACGGTTCCGATAGGTATCGCCATCGAGCCCGAGGGATCGGATACTGCTATCCCGATCCGCTTCGAACCAGGATCGATGGCAAGAACGGTCGCGTTCATGGCCGAGACAAGGCCGCGCGAGCAGAATCGGTGATGAGTTTCATCGCGCCGGCAAGTGCGTTTGCATCCGGCCCTCCCCCAACCGCGAGCTCGGGCTTTCCACCTCCCCTTCCTCCCAAGGCCGATGCGCCAACGCTAACCAGATCCGCAGCCGACACGAACTCGAGCAAGTCCTTAGAAACCGACACAACTAGATTCGCTTTGCCCTGGCCGCTGCTGCCCAAGGCGACGACACCAGATCCGATCTTGGCCCCGAGACCGGTCGCGAGTTTGCGAAGAGAATCGACCTCGACTCCGTCGAACCTGTGGGAAACGAGTTTCGACGTGCCGATCGAGATGACGTCTTCGGATGATGCGATGCGCGCGATGTCATCTTGTTGTCCTGCGTGCTTCTGCTTGGCCAGGGTTGCTTCAAGGCTCTTTATGGCCTCGAGGGTTTTTTCGACCCGCTCATAGATCGCATCCGGTTCGACCTTCAACAGCTTGCCGATAGCGTTCAAAGTCGCTACCTGCATGTTGAGGTGGTCTAGGCCTTCGAGACCAGTCAATGCCTCGACCCGCCGAACACCGGCCGCAACTGAACCTTCGTGGACAAGCTTGATGACCCCGATCTGGCCGGTGTGGGCCACATGTGTTCCACCGCACAACTCTTTCGAATAATCGGCCACCTCGACAACGCGTACGTTGTCACCGTACTTCTCGCCGAACAAAGCCATCGCGCCGATACTGGTCGCGTAATCGAATGTGGTTTCGAAAGCGCGAACTGGATCATCGGTCAAGACTCTCTGATTGATCGTTCTTTCGATCTCCGCGAGGCGGCCTTCGTCGACACGCTCGAAATGAGAAAAGTCGAACCTGAGACGGCCGGGCTCCACTAGCGAGCCTTGCTGTTTAGCGTGCTCACCTAGTTGTTCACGAAGCGCCCAGTGAAGCATGTGTGTTGCGGTGTGGCTTCTGCGCACACCGTCGCGCCAAGGCCGGTCGACCTCGGCCGCGGCATTATCGCCGCGAGCAACGACGCCTTGCGCAACCTTGCCCGTGTGGATAAAGAGACCAGGCATCGCGCGGCGCGTGTCGTGAACTTCGAATACCCCACCTTCGGTTCGGATGACACCACGATCGCCAACCTGCCCCCCGCCCTCAGGGTAGAACGGAGTCACCGCAAGCAAGACCTCGGCCTCTTCTCCTTCTTCGACAGACGCAACACTGTTGGAGCCACGAACTATCGCGCGTACTTCGGTGTCGGCGGCGAGATGTTCGTAGCCGACGAACTCCGTTCGGCCCAATGCTTCAAGTAATGGGCCGAAGACATCGCTTCTATCCCCTACCGCAGCCTTGCCGCCCCGAGCAGAGCGTGCCCTTTGCTTCTGCTGCGACATGAGCTCACGGAATTGCTCCTCGTCTACCTGTAGACCCTCATCGTGTGCGATGTCCATTGTGAGGTCGAGGGGGAACCCGTATGTGTCGTGCAGCTTGAAGACGAGATCTCCTGGCACGGTCTTGCTGCCGGATGAACGCACCTGCTTGAGTTCGTTCTCCAGTAAACCAAGTCCCTGCCGCAAGGTGTCATCGAACCGTTGTTCCTCTTTCGAGGCAACCTTCACGATCAAGCCCGACTGGCGACCCAGCTCTGGGTAAGCATCCGCATAAAGTTCGATCACCTTCGAGACGATCTCGCTCAGGATCGGCTTGTCGACTGCGATCAACCTCGCATAGCGAACAGCCCTTCGGATGAGCCTGCGCAGGATATAGCCGCGCCCAACATTGCCAGGCAAAACGCCGTCTGCGATAAGGAAGGTCATCCCGCGGCCGTGATCGGCCAGGACGCGTAGGCTGACGTCCGATTCAGGCGATGACCCGTAACTGTGGCCGGTTACCTGACCGGCGGTGCGAACGACCTTCGAAAGAAGGTCTGTTTCGAAATTGTTTGGGACGTCTTGAACAACCGCGGCGAGGCGTTCGAGCCCCATTCCAGTGTCGATGTTCTTGCTTGGGAGCTCACCAACGACCTCACGATCGTCGTTCTGCATGAGTTCCATGAAAACCAAGTTCCAGATCTCGAGGTAGCGCTCTTCATCGAGTTCGTTGGTACCGTCGTATTCAACGCCGAAATCAGGCCCCCGGTCGTAGAGCAGTTCCGAACAAGGCCCGCACGGGCCGGCAACATGCATGTCCCAGAAACTTCCCTGCTCGCGCGTTCGTCGCAGGATCTTCGCCGGGGGGACCCCAACTCTCGCCTGCCAGATGTCGGCGGCTTCGTCATCGGTTTCGAGAACAGTGATCCACAGGCGGTCGGGATCGAGCCCGAACCCTTGGGTCATGAGTTCCCATGCCCATATCGAGGCATCGGTCTTGAAGTAGTCGCCGAAAGAGAAGTTGCCCAACATCTCGAAGAACGTGCAATGGCGGTCGGTCTTGCCGACCTCTTCGAGATCGACTTCCCGAAAACATTTCTGAACCGAGGTTGCGCGCAGATATGGAGCAGGCTTCTCGCCGAGGAAATAAGGCTTGAACTGGTTCATGCCGGCATTGGTCAGCAGCAGCGTCGGGTCGTTCGGGATCAATGAAGAAGACGACACTCGCATGTGTCCGCGCTCCTCGAAGAAAGTGAGGAACGTGTTCCTGATCTGCATGGTGTCCATGCCCTTCATACTCTCATCCTTTTTGGGTCCCTTACCGATCGCGCCGCAGCTGTTCGATCTTTTCGATGGCGGCCTTGATCGTGGCTTCGTAGCCGCGATCGGTTGGTTCATAGAAGCGCTCAGCGATGTTGCCCGTATCGACTGGAGCGCCCGTAGGAGTGAGGGAAGGCATGTAGCTTTGATCTACCCAAGCACCGGGATGGTCATGCGGATACTCGTATCCCTTGCCGTGGCCGAGTTTGCCGGCTCCCGGATAATGCGAGTCGCGAAGGTGTGCCGGAACCTCGGCCCCGCCCGATCCTTCAACCGCCCGGGTCGCGCGGCCAAGAGCCACGGTTGACGCATTCGACTTCGGCGCGGTCGCTAGGTAGGTGACTGCCTGCGCCATGTTCAATGCGGCTTCGGGCAGCCCCACGTACTGCAGCGCGTGTGATGTTGCGACCGCCATGAGCAGGGCAGTCGGGTCGGCGTTGCCTACATCTTCCGACGCGAAGATGATCATCCTTCTTACGATGAACTTGGGGTCCTCTCCGGCTTCGAGCATCCTGGCTAACCAGAAGAGGGCCGCATCGGGATCTGAACCTCGCATGCTCTTGATGAACGCTGAGACGACGTCGTAGTGAGTATCGGCCTTCTTGTCGTAGCGAACCTGACGTTTCTGCAGGGCTTCTTCAGCGATGGCCAGATCAACGGCATCGAGTCCCTTCAAGGTTGCTGACGCGACGCAGACTTCGAGTGCATTGAGAGCAGAGCGGGCGTCGCCACCAGACGTAGCGAGGATGTGCGCCATCGCATCCGGTTGAACCTTGACATTCGACGCTCCCAAGCCCTTCTTCTCGTCGATAAGAGCGTTTTGAATGATGGTTTCGATCTCTCCGGGCGACAATCTTTCGAGGCGAAACAACAAACAGCGCGAAAGCAATGGCGAGTTCACCTCGAAGAATGGGTTCTCTGTGGTGGCCCCGACGAGGGTCACCCACCGGTTCTCAACCGCTGGAAGCAGCGCATCTTGCTGAGATTTGTTGAATCGATGGATCTCATCGATGAACAAGATCGTCTTGGTGCCGGTCGACCCAAGGATCTGTTTAGCTTCAGCGATCGTCTTTCGGACCTCCGCAACACTCGCCGACGTGGCGGATAATTCGACGTAGCGCGATCGCGTCGAGTTAGCGATCACATTTGCGAGCGTTGTCTTGCCTGTGCCTGGTGGACCCCAAAGGATGATCGATCCAACCGCGTCACCAGCGATCAGAGCTCGAAGCGGCGAGCCTTCGCCGATCAAGTGGGTCTGGCCGATAAATTCCAAGAGCGAGCGCGGGCGCATGCGCGCCGCCAGTGGAGCGAATTCATCGAAACGCTCTTCGAGCGAATGCGAGAACAGATCCTCGGTCAGTTCGGATCCTGCTTCTTGTCGACCACTATCTTGATGCCGAGTTCATTTAGTTGCTTCTCGTCAACGGCGTCGGGGGCCCCCGTCAGAAGATCGGTCATCATCGAGGTCTTGGGAAAGGCCATCACGTCGCGGATATTGTCGGTGTCGGTGAGGGCCATCAACAGTCGCTCGATGCCCGAAGCGATCCCCCCGTGCGGTGGGGCTCCGTAATCGAAGGCTTCGACGAACCAACCGAACCGCTGCTGAACGGTTTCTTCATCGAGTCCGATCAGGGCGAAGATCTTTCTTTGCAGAGCCGGGTCGTGGATCCTGATGCTGCCCCCCGCGATCTCGATCCCATGAAGGGTGAGGTCGTATGCCTTTGCCTTCACCTTGCCGGGATCGGAATCGAGAAGTTCGAGGTCTTGCGTGGCCGGCGATGTGAACGGATGATGAACCGAGTCCCAACGTTGCTCGCGTTCGTTGAATTCGACAAGGGGCATATCCACCACCCAAACGGGCTGCCAGTATCCAGGCGCGGTGCGGTCGGCCGCTTCGATGAGTCCGAGTGACGCCCCCAGATGGTTGCGCAAAGCACCAAGGGCAGGCTCGGCCACGGATGCTATGTCTGCCGCGATCAGAACTAGGTCGCCGCTTGCGGCCTCGGATGCGCTCTTCAGATCGGTGATCTCTTGATCGGTCATGAACTTCGAAAGCGGCGACGAGATGCCCTCATCGGTGAAACCCACCCAGGCCAAACCTGCGGCCCCCGCAGACTTCGCAACTGCAACGAGAGCGTCGAGTTCCTTGCGGCTCATCGACTCGGCTCCAGGCACAGTTATGCCCTTGACTATGCCGCCTTTATCGATCGAGCCTCGGAAGACATTGATCTGGGTGTCCCTGAAAACGTCAGTCAGGTCGACAAGTCCCAAACCGAAGCGACGGTCCGGTCTGTCTATCCCGTACCGCGCCATCGACTCATCGAAGGTCAGCCGGTCGAAGGGGGCAGATACGTCGATGTCCATGGCCTCTTTGAGAACCCCGACGATCAGTCGTTCTACAAGACCCAGAACATCTTCTTGATCAACGAACGACATCTCCAGGTCGAGTTGGGTGAAGTCTGCCTGACGATCGGCGCGCGGGTCTTCGTCACGGAAGCATCGAACGATCTGGTAGTACCGGTCGAATCCAGAGATCATCAACAATTGTTTGAATAGCTGCGGCGATTGCAGCAAGGCGTAGAACTTGCCCGGGTAAAGGCGCGAAGGAACCAGATAGTCGCGTGCGCCCTCGGGCGTACTCTTGCTGAGCAACGGTGTTTCTATGTCGATGAAACCTTCGGCATCGAGGAACCTACGGATAGCCGCAACCACCTTGTGTCTAAGGATGATGCGAGCTTGCGTTTCGGGTCGTCGAAGATCGAGATATCTGTATTTCAGACGCACTTCCTCGCCGACATCTACCCTGCCGTCGATAGGGAAAGGTGGGGTCTCGGACTTGGCAAGAACCTTGATCGATGAACCAGTTACCTCGATCTCGCCGGTTGGGATGTTTGGGTTCTCGGCCCCCGGGGGCCGAGACCGGACCGTTCCCTCAACCACAACGACATACTCGGATCGAACGTCCTCCGCTACTTTGTATGCATCGGGTTGCTCCGATGGATGCATCGTCACCTGTGCGATGCCCTCTCGGTCCCTCAGGTCCAAAAAGATGACTCCGCCGTGGTCGCGACGTTTATGCACCCACCCTGCCAATGTCACGCTTTGGCCTTCGTGTTGCTTCCTCAGTTCACCGCACCAGTGGGTTCTCATTCGTCTCCTACATGTAGTTCGATGGCGTGTTGTGGTATCGACTGCTCCTCGCCCGAGGACATGTTGCGCAGCGTAACCGTTGATTCGCTAAGTTCTTTGTCCCCCAGTATCACTGCCCATCGAGCATTGGCTCTGTCGGCGGCCTTGAACTGCGGCTTTGCTCCCCTGTCCATGTGATCGAGATCAGCACTGATCCCCAGTGAGCGGATCCTCGAGAGAAGTTTCATGGCGACGGGCCTCGCCTGCGGGGACAAGGCGATGAAGTAAACATCGATCTTAGGTTCTACCGATACGCCCTTGGACTCGAGGGCGAGTACCATCCGATCGATCCCCAAGCCGAACCCAATCCCTGGCAATGGATCGCCTCCCAGTGACTCGCTGAGTCCGTCGTAACGCCCGCCACCACCTATGGAGTTCTGCGCCCCCAATCCCTCGGAAACAAACTCGAAAGCAGTGCGCGTGTAGTAGTCGAGGCCACGAACCAGCCTCGGGGCATCCGTGAATCCAACACCCAGGTCCCCAAGCAACTTCTTGACGTCTTCGTGATGCTGCTTGCATGCGACGCATAGATGGTCCGATATGAGCGGCGCCTCTTCCATGAGCGATCGATCCGAAGGGACCTTGCAGTCGAAGGTGCGCAACGGGTTCTTCGTTATCTTTCGCTGACAGTCCTCACAAAGTTCTTCGCGGTGAGCCTCCAAGAATGCGACCAGTTTGGGCAGGTACTCGGCCCTGCATCCCGGATGCCCAACGCTATTGAGAAGCAACGTCGAAGAGCCGATGCCAGCCGCCACTATCATCCTTTGGGCGAGTTCCATAGCCTCGGCGTCGATCGAGGGGGAGGCACTTCCTACCGCTTCGATCCCAACCTGAGTGAACTGCCTCTGGCGGCCCGCTTGAGGTTTTTCATGCCTGAAAACCGACGCGACATAGAACAGCTTCACGGGAAGTCCCGACTTGTCCAGCCTGTTTTCGAGGATCGCCCTGATCACAGGGGCGGTCATGTCGGGCCTCAGGGTGAGCGATCTTCCGCCCTTGTCTTCGAAGGTGTACATCTCTTTGGTCACGATGTCGCTCGCGTCGTCGAGGCCCCGTTCGAAAAGTTCGGTGTACTCAAACGCTGGAGTCTCGATCCTTTGGTATGCAGCCAGCTTGCAGATAGCAACGGTCCGCGAGATGACTTGCTCGAACAGTAGCGAGCGTGGAGGAACCAGGTCCGGGGCGCCTTTGGGGGCGTTGAAAGTAGGTTTCACGCGGCAAGTCTATAGGGCGGCTATCGACTCAAGTCTCTATAACGAACGTGACTGGGCCATCGTTCACCAGGCTCACATCCATGTGTGCGCCGAAGGTACCCGTTGAGACTTCGAGACCGACCCTTCGAAGCTCAGCAACGACCTCATTTATCAACGGCTCCGCCTTCTGCGGGGGGGCCGCCCCGACGAACGAGGGTCGTCTTCCTTTCGCGGTGTCAGCTAGGAGGGTGAACTGCGAAACGATCAATGCCGCGCCACCGGCGTCAGCCAGACAAAGGTCCATCTTGCCTTCGGTGTTGGGGAATATGCGCATCCTCGCGATCTTGTCCGCCATCCGGCGCGCTGTTTGCACATCGTCTTCATGACCGCAGGCGACCAAGACTAAAACTCCTCTATGGATCGACCCAACGACCTCGCCGTCGACTTCGACCGAAGCCGAGGACACCCTCTGCAGAACCGAGCGCAATCAGCGACCGCGCGGGGTGAGCCGATAAACGTCGTAAACGGCTTCCACCTTGCGGACCATATTCAAGATCGTCCCGAGTTGTGAGGGATTGGTGATCTCGAAGGTGAATTGGAGCATGGCGATACCCTGGCCAACAACTGAGGTTGCCGATTGGATGTTTATGCCGAAATCAGATATCACGGTTGTTACGTCACGCAGAAGTTTCGAGCGGTCCAATGCTTCGACCTGGATCGAAACCGGGAATACCCCAACAGCCTTTGGGTCCCATGTGACCTCTACGAATCGCTCACCGGTCTGCGGGTCATCGGTCAGAGCTTTGGTGTTTGGACAATCGACCCTGTGAACCGAGACTCCTCGACCCCTTGTTATGAAACCGATGATCTTGTCACCTGGCACAGGCATGCAACATCTCGCGAGTTTCACCCAGATCTCGTCGATCCCTTTGACAAGGACTCCCTGGGTGCTTCTCGGTTTGGTGCGGACGCGCCCAGGTACTACGACCACTTGATCTTCGACTTCCAATTCGTGATCTCGCAAGAAGCGTTGGATGACCGTGGGGGCCGAGATCCTGCCCTCACCCAACGCAACGTACAAAGATTCGAGATTCGCATACTTGAGTTCAACTGCGAACTCCGAAAGGGAACCGTCCGATATCAATCGCTGGATCGGAACACCTGCCCGCCTAGATGCTTTAAGAAGTGCATCTTTGCCCTCGATGATCGCTTCTTCCCTGCGCTCCTTTGTGAACCATTGCTTGATCTTTGTCCTGGCGCGAGGCGTGACGACGATGTCGAGCCAGTCTCTACTTGGACCCGATGGGGTCTTCGACGTGATCACCTCGACCGTTTCGCCGGACGAAAGTTGATGCGCGATGGGGACGAGTTTCCCATTCACACGGGCCCCCACGCAGGCATGACCAACCTCGGTGTGGATCGTGTAAGCGAAATCGATAGGGGTTGCCCCCTTCTGCAGTTCGACGACCTCACCCTTTGGAGTAAAGACGAACACCTCGTCTTCGAAAAGGTCCAGGCGCAGGGTGTCGAGGAACTCGGAGTCGTCTTCGGTCTGTTGCAACTCCATCATCCGCTGCATCCAAGCGGCTTGTTCATCATCGGCGTTACCTTTGGGATCCTCCTTGTACTGCCAGTGGGATGCGACGCCCCATTCCGCCATCTGGTGCATGTCCTTGGTGCGGATCTGTATCTCCAGTGGCTTTCCTTCGGGACCCACGACGGTTGTGTGAAGGGACTGATAGAAGTTGAACTTTGGCATCGCGACGTAGTCCTTGAACCTTCCGGGGATGGGTTTCCAGATCGCATGGATCGCGCCGAGGGCCGCGTAGCAATCCTTGGCGTTGTCGACGACTATCCGAACGCCGACCAGATCGAAGATCTCGTCGAACTCCCTTCCTCTACCCACCATCTTTTCGTAGATCGAGTAATAGTGCTTCGGTCTTCCCGACACGTCGGCCTTGATACGAAGATCGCGAAGGGTGGAGTGAACATCGTCGATAACGGTCTTTAGATAGTCGGTCCGTTCCGGCTGTCGAAGCGAAACCATCTGCTCGATCTCGGCGAACACCTTCGGGTGCAATACCTTGAACGATAGGTCCTCTAGTTCGGCCTTGACGTGCTGCATACCCAGTCGATGCGCCAAGGGTGCGTAGATCTCGATAGTTTCGGTTGCAACTAGTTCTTGCTTCTGGGCTTCCAATGCCTCGACCGTTCGCATGTTGTGCAGCCGGTCGGCTAGTTTGATGATGAGTACCCGAAGGTCCTTGGCCATCGCGACGATCATCTTGCGAAGATTGTCGGCTCGCTGTTGCTCGCGGGAGCGAAATCCGATCTTCTCGATCTTGGTCAGGCCGTCGATGATAAGTGCGACTTCCTCGCCGAATGCAGTCGTCACGTCGTCCAAGGTGAGGTCCGTGTCCTCGACGGAGTCATGCAGGAAAGCTGCGATGATGGTTATCGAGTCCATGCCGAGTTCCGCCAGGATCCTTGCAACGCCGATCGGATGCTCGATGAATTCTTCGCCAGACTTGCGCAGCTGACCCGTGTGAGCCAACTGCGCAAGCTCGTACGATTCGACGATCCCGCGGGTATCGGCTTTGGGATGCTGGGCCTTAACGAGCCTTACGATGTCTTCGATCTCTCGAGGGATGGTCATCCCTACATTCGGCCTCAAACGCGAAAGAACCCCCTTCACTCCGCGGGGTTCTTGTTGTTTGGATCTGGGCCTTTTGACCGCAGTCTGGGATGGCCCGATATCGAGGGTTGCGTCGGGCTGGGTCTCTACGGTTGGTTCAACGGTGTCCGACAATACGTTCCTAGCGCTATACGTCCCCCTTCATTAAAGCAGAAGCTCGTTGATGTGATCGATCAGTTGACGTGCCCCGACAGGTTTCGTGATGTACGCGACGCAGCCTGCCTTCAACGCCCGCGCTCGATCAGAAGGCATAGCCAAAGCGCTGAATGCAACCACTTTCACATCTTTCGTCTCGGGATCGGACACGATGGTCCGGGTCGCCTCTAGCCCATCCATGCCGGGCAATTGAAGATCCATCAGAACCAGATCTGGCTTCGAGCGCTTGATCTTCTTGAGGGCCTCGTCCCCTGAGCCAGCCGACTTAACCACGAACCCACCCTTCGTAAGGATGGTCGTGACAAGATCGACATTGAAGGGTTCGTTGTCGACGACCAGGACGGTCTTCTTCGCAGTCCCCACTTACGATGCCTTCCAAACGCGCTTTCGGACTTGCACATTCCTTAAAGTGAAGCGGAACTCACTGCCCTTGCCGACTTCGCTCTCAACGTCTATATGGCCGCCGTGCATCTCGACGAGTCTTTTCGTTAGAGCAAGGCCCAAACCTGTCCCCTCCTGCTGGCGTGCGTACGAACCATCGACCTGCAGGAATTGTTCGAACACCTTGGAGCGGAACTCGTCGGCGATACCTATCCCAGTATCGATCACTTGAATCCACAGGTAACCCTCGCCATCCTTGTCAAACTCATCGCATTCGCCAGATCTGATGGTCACGGTGCCCCCATCGGGAGTGAACTTGATCGCGTTCGATAGAAGGTTAAGAAGGATCTGGCGGAACCGCTTCTCGTCGGCGTAAACCGCCACGGGCGACGCTGCGATCTTGGTGCGGAGCCTTATCTGTTTGGCGTCTGCGAGCGTTTGTACCAATCCAACAACTTGCTTGATCGTCTTTCGGATGTGCACTTGCTCTATGTTGAGCGTCAACCTGCCAGCCTCTATCTTGGAGAGGTCGAGAACATCGTTGATCAGTTCCAGCAGGTGCTTGCCGCTTTGATTGATGGCCTTGGCCTGACGCCGTACTTCGGCCCCCTTGAGGGGGCCGAAGTACGGGTCCGCCATCAGTTCTGAATAGCCGATGACCGCGTTCAACGGAGTACGCAATTCGTGGCTCATGTTGGCAAGGAACTCTGACTTGGCTTGACCAACCCTTGCCAATGCCTCATTGGCTACCGTCAGTTCATTGGTGCGCTCCTCGACCCTCTTTTCCAACTCCTCATAAGACGTCTGTAGGCGATCCGCCATCTCGTTGAAAGCAGCTCCAAGTCGGCCGATCTCATCGCCTTGCCTGACTTTCGCACGTTGTGAAAGATCACCGTTAGCGATGGCCCCAGCCGTGGCGGCGACCCGTCCGAGTGGCGCGGTGATCGCCCTTGCAACGAGCAATCCGATGCCGAATACAGCAGCGATCGCCGCTATGCCTAGCAAGGCGATGCCCCCAGCCGTTTTGCCAAGTTCGGTGGCAACCCCTTCGGTCGGCTTGAATAGCGCAAGCCGCGCCACAACGGTGCCACCCCTTCCGGACAAAGTGATAGTCGAAACCGCCGTATCGCCGATGCGGATCCTCTCGGGCCGCTGGTTGGTGATAACCGAGCGCGCCACAGGTTCGACCTTGCCGGCAGTTGCAACCAGCTCGGCGCTCGAATCGTAAAGAGCAACTGGCCCGCGCACTGCGCTGGAGAGCCGGTCGGCAAGGGTCGACGCGAAAGTTCCGACGACCAATGAACCAACGCGAGCGTCGCCGTCTCTGATGGAGCCAGAAGCGATCAAGAGCTTGCCCCTATCGCTCGTCGTGATCGAAACCGATTTGTCGGAGGCGGTATCTTGAACCTGCCCCATCGAAGAACGCAGTGCAACAGGAAGTCTGGCTCCGGCTTCGGTCTTGTCCCTCCAGACTCCGATCTTCTCTTGCCCGGTCGAATCCACGACGGCGATCAATTGCGCGCGGGAGTTGATCAGCAACGGTTTGAGCAAGCCCTCGAGGGCGGTTGGATCGGAGTTGATCAGAGCTGGCAGAACTCCGTCGGTGTGGGCGGCGAGTCTCACCAACTCGATGTCGGTGGCAACAAGATCAGCGAAAGAGGTGGCTGCCGCTTGGGCTTCGCGCTGCAGGTCGGATTCGACGCGAGCCTCAGCGCGCGAGCTGGCGCTGCGTGCGAGCAAGAAGGTTCCCGTCGATGCCCAAACTATCGTAAGCAGAACGAAAGGAGCCATGAGTTTCCACCGAAGAGACAGCGAATTGGTCCTACGCATCAGCGAACCTTGGTCATGATCGTGTCCGATGTGGCGCTAACGTTTCCCGATGAAGCGTGATCATGGTTGGCCAGAGAAGTCGTCTGCGGATCGGCCGTAACTACCCAGGTCAACTTGATCGATTCTCCAGGCTGGAGTGTCTTTCCGGACAGGGCGATGTCGATGACGTGCACAGCTGGGTCCGAACTGCCGGCTATGGTGGAACTACCATCGATGCAAAAGTCCTCGGAGTTCGCGTGATAAGTGATGACGACCAGATGGCCCGATCCACCGCAGGCCGAGTCAGTTGGCCATGTCGAACCTTCGGGAACATGCGAGCTGAACGTGAGTGCGGATAGGGTCGTTTGTCCCGTGTTGGCGATCGTGCCGTCGTAGCTAACCGTCTTGGCGTTGCCACTTGGGCGTGCTTTGCCGGTCAGTGCTACCGACATGCCGGTTTGCGGTGAAGCACTTGTAGACGGTGCCGGGCCAGGCGAAACCGGCGCTTGGGCAGTAGGTGAAGGCGAAGCACCGGCGGCGGGCTTTTTGGCCCGTGATGGCGAAGGGCTGGGCTGAACCGACACCGTAGTGGTGGGCGAAGGACTTGCCTCAGCCGCTATACCTGCGTCGACTCGACCCATCTTCTCGCTACTCGGTTCGGTCACGAAGAGACTTTCGGGAAGCGCCGCTTTGACGGTTTCGATCGCCGTCGAAGAGCGCCCTGCGAGCGCCAATGCGACCGAGCCGCAAACCAGCCCAAGAGCCAGCAAACATGCCGCTATCACCATGGCGATCCGCCTACGCCTCGAACCCCAGGTCATAAGACCGCAGGCGAAAGTAGTTCGAGCAGTTTGCGGCATTCGGCCTCGAGGCCAGCAGCTCTCGTGGCCACGCTCGGATCATCGACGAACAACGACGCCGCCTGTTCGAGTTTCTCGGTATCGAAAGCGACCGAGTGTTGTTTCATCTTGTCGGCGAACCCCTTTATCTCCCGAGAAACCTGCTCGCCATACATGGACGCGGTTTCACCATCGACCGAATCACCAAATTCGGCCAAAGTGGACGCGATCATCGATATGGTCGCGATCGGATGCCTAAGGTCGTGACGTACTTTAGATTCCATCTCCCCGGTTTCAATTCGACACCCGACCCGCATTCCTTGAACGCCGTGCGCAGCCAACATCTACCGGACTCTCAAGGAAACCCACCTAAACATCCGAAGAAACTACAGATGATTCCCACCGTCCGTGTCCTCGTCGTAGATGACACGCCCCACTTGAGGTCGGTCGTGAAGACCATCCTTGGGGCGTCAGAGGGGTTCGAAGTGGTTGGCGAGGCCGCAAATGGGCTCGAAGCCATCGAACTGGCGACCGAACTCAAGCCAGACATCGTTCTTATGGACGTCGAGATGCCCGGCATGGATGGGCGTGCGGCGACCAGGATAATCGCGGACAGGAGCCCGGAAACCAGGGTCATCGCATGGACCAATCATGAAGAACCTCCCTTCATCACCGAGATGATCGCCGCGGGGGCGTTCGGATACCTGTTGAAGGGGATATCGCCTGGGGAGTTCATCGAGTCCCTTCGATGGGCATCGAAGGGACAGTCGGTCCTTTCACGCGATCTCACATCGGCGGTCATGACCGAACTCGGCCGGCTCTACCGACATGCTGAGCAGCGAGCGGAGGAATTGCATTCCAGTTACTTGTCTACCGTTCAATCTTTGGCGGCGGCCCTTGAAACAAAGGATGACCAAACCGGCAACCATGCCAAACGAGTTCGAGACTACGCGCAGATCATCACCAGGAATTTCGACCCGACACTGCTCGACCGCGAATCGCTGGTGTTCGGGTTTCTTCTGCATGACGTTGGCAAGATCGGGATCCCAGAGAACATCCTGATGAAACCAGGTCCCCTCGATGATGGCGAGTGGATGGTGATGCGTCAGCATCCGAACATGGGTGCACGGATCTTGGAATCGGCAACGTTCCTACAACCGCACGCGATCGAAATCGTCATCGCCCACCATGAAAGATGGGACGGTCAGGGCTATCCGAACAAGATCGCCAGAGAACACATACCCGTTGGCGCCCGGTTGTTCTCGGTCGCTGACACATTCGACGCTATGACCAGCGACCGGCCTTATCGCAAGGGGATGTCGTTCGATATCGCCTTCCAAGAGATCGAACGTTGCGCCGGAACCCAATTCGACCCCGAAGTCGTGAAGGCATTCAAGATGAGCAAAGACGAGATCGTGGCTCGCATGGCCATCGAGCAGAGCCTAAGCACCGTTCCACTGCCACACAACAGCGTTAAGACCTAGCGCTGACCGCCCTTTTTGCGTTTACTCCTCGACTGTTTCTTGCGCTGAGCCGTCCTCACCGTAGGGCCGACTGAGGTCGGGACTTTCCGCGCGCCGGTGTTAACGCTCGGCGCGCTGGTCGCCACCGAACCCGAAGAGGTCGCTGTAGCGGCTGCCATGGCGCTTTCCTTCAAGATCTTCTGACGGATCGAAACATATCGAGGTTCGCGCTCCTTCCAGATCGAAAGTAGCGGGGTTGCAACGAATATCGACGAATATGTTCCTGCCGCTATACCCACGAACAGGGCAAGCGCCAAGTCCTTCAACGTGTCCGCCCCCAACAAGACGCTCCCCACGAACAATAAGCTGCCGACAGGCAGAAGCACGGTCAGTGATGTGTTGATCGACCTCATCAGAACCTGGTTGGTGGATTCATTGGCGATCTGGCCGAAACTCTTTCGAGCGTTGCCGGGAGTCGCTTGGTTCTCCCTGATCTTGTCGAACACCACGACTGTGTCATACAAGGAGTAACCGAGGATGGTCAGTGTAGCGATAACTGTTGCTGGGGTAACTTCGAAGCCAACCAACGCGTAAACGCCCATCGTGATCGCCACGTCGTGGATCAACGCGACGATTCCAGCCGCTGCCATCTTCGGTTCGAGGCGCCAGGACATATACAAGATGACCGCGATGATGAAGATGACGAGTCCCCTCAGCGCTTTGGTTGTGATCTCGCCGCCCCACTTCTTACCGACCGCATCGGTGTTCACCTCAGAGGCATCTGTGCCGGCCACCTTGCCTAGCGCGTCAGAGACCTCGTTGCGTTGGGATGGTTTGATGGCTTCGGTCTGAACTTGGACCTGAGATCTGCCGCTCACCCTGTCGGTCAAGATCTGCACCTCAGGGTTGGTCAGACCAACGGTTCTTAATGCTTCTTTGACCGCGGTGGGAGAAACTCCATTGGTCCTGGCAACACGAAATACGGTGCCACCTTTGAAGTCGATGCCGTATGTGAGACCACGGATCTGCGGGAACATGGCTACAACTGATACGGCAACTGCCAAGGTCGAGATCGCGAGCCAGATCTTGCGCCTGCCGATGAAGTCGATCTTGAACTCGCTGCGGTAGATCTTGCGAGCGATGCCCCCTTCTTTCGACGGATCGCCTTCCAGTGCCCTCTTCATCCCAAACGCCCTGTTGTTGGCGAAGAAGTTGTTGCGAGCTAGAAGTGCGGCGAGGGGCCAAGTGAGGCCGAATGTGATCGCAAGATCCAGGGTTGTGGCCATGCCAAGCGCTAGGGCGAAGCCGCGCACTGAACCAACCGCAAGGATGTAAAGGATCACCGCGGCGAGGATGGTAACCAGGTTAGCCGTTCGCATCGTGCGCCAGGCGTGCTTGAACCCTTTGTCGATCGATGCCTTGAGCGACTGCCCAAGGTGGATCTCTTCTTTCACGCGTTCGAAGAAAACGATGTACGAGTCGGTCGCGATACCAACTGAAACGATCAGACCGGCGATCCCGGCCAATGAAAGGTTCCAGCCGATGGCCGCTCCGAACACCACGACGAGGCCGTAGATCGTCGAAGAGAACACCGCGAGCCCTATCCACGTCTGCAATCCCAACGTGCGGTAGTAGAGCAGAACGTATAGAAGGACCAGAGCAAGGCCAAGAGCGCCAGCAAGCAGGCCTGCTCTCAGCGAGTCCTTGCCTAGGGTCGGACTCACTATGCGAACCTCAGACTGCTCCAGTTTCACGGGCAAGGCACCAGTGGTGAGAACCAATGCCAGATCCTTTGCTTCCTTCTCGCTGAATCCACCGGTGATCACCGTGTCGCCGTTGGCGAGCCCCTCGTTGCACTTGACTTCGGTTGCCACCTGAGGATGCGATTCGACCTCTTGATCCAGAACGATCGCGATCTGACGCTGATCGCCCTGCACGCATGCGAGCTTGCCAGTGAAAGTCTGCCACGCTTTGGTCGCTTTCGAAGAGAACGCGATCTTTACTGTCCAGGCCCCGCTACTGCTTGTACCCGTGTCGATGACGGCTTCTGCTTTTCTCACGGCGTCGCCTGTTAGTTCAGCGGGCCCAAGAGCCAGTTTCGTCTTGCCGCCTTTGCCCAGATAAACGACCTGCTTGTTGGGCGCGTCAGAAGGGGTGACCGTAGCCGACGCGAACGAAGGGTCGGCGGGAGTGATCTGCTTCAGGACTTGTCTGAATTGAAGTTGTGCGGTTCTGCCTATGAGGTCGAGGATGTGTCGCTGGTCGCCGTTGGTTGGGATCTGGATGAAGACATTGCTGGCGCCTTCCCGCGAGATATCGGGCTCGGCAACGCCAGCCGCGTCGATGCGATGGCGGAGTACCTCGACGGTCTTGTCGAGGACTTCTGCTTTCGTGTTTGATGGCGCGGTCAAGGTCACGGAAAGCCCGCCGCGAAGATCGAGGCCGAGTCTGGGCTTCAATTTGAACGCGAATGTAGACGCAACCAGGCCCGCGACGACGAGAAGTACCATGATTACCGAGGTCATGTGCCTCTTGGTGTTTTTCACGGCGGCAAGGTTAACCGAAGAGGGTGCCGGCTACACGGATGGGCCGGAGTCGGCCCCATCGTCGCCCGCGTAGTCAAGCCCGTCGCTTCCGGCCGACTCGGTTTCTTCTTGGACTTTCCTCGAGATCGCCTGACGAGAGAAACGGATGGTCGTGTTGTCGGCCACTTTGACCCAGATCGAGATCTCATCCATCCGATCCACAGTGCCGAACACTCCGCCAACCGTGATGACATCGTCACCAGGCTCGATGCTGGAAACCAATGCCTGATGCTGTTTCAACCGCCTTTGTTGAGGCCTGATGGCGATGAGATAAAAAACCCCAACCATGAGCGCGAGAACAAAGATCCCACTGTAATTACCCACTCAATCCCTCCGGATCATCGAGAAGCCGGCGGCCGGGGGCCGCACGAGCAGGGTCAGGATAAGCGAAAATCCGTTCGCGTCTGGTGCGGACGGGGTAGTTGGCCTCAGAGCAAGCGGTTTGGGTCCGCAGGGGCCCCCAGGTGCTCGTAGGCCGATGGCGTTGCCACTCTTCCCCGCGGGGTGCGCTGGATGAACCCTTTACGAAGAAGGAATGGTTCATAGACGTCTTCCAGGGTGTCTGGCTCCTCACCAACCGCTATGGCTAATGTACTTAACCCCACCGGCCTTCCTGCGAATCGCTCGACAAGGGTGGTCAGTATCGCTTTGTCCACCTTATCGAGGCCCTGGTCATCGACTTCGAACAGAGTAAGGGCATCTCTGGCAACGCCGAGCGTCAGCTTGCCGGCAGCTCGGACCTGGGCGAAATCACGGACCCTGCGCAGCAGCCGGTTGGCAACCCTTGGGGTTCCGCGCGATCTCGACGCTATCTCGAAGGCTGCATCGTCTTCGAGTATCAAACCTAGTATCGACGCTGATCGTTTGACTATGGCTTTCAGTTCGTCGGTCTCGTAGAAGTCCAAACGTCCGATGAACCCGAAACGGTCGCGAAGCGGCGATCCAAGCAATCCCGTGCGTGTGGTTGCGCCGATCAAAGTGAAAGCGGGCAGGTCGAGCCTGATAGACCGAGCTCCCGGCCCCTTACCGATCATCAGGTCAAGCTTGCAGTCTTCCATCGCCGCATAAAGGATCTCTTCGACAGGTCGCGCCAGCCGGTGGATCTCGTCGATGAACAACACTTCGTGAGATTCCAGATTAGTCAGGATGGCTGCAAGGTCCCCTGCCCGCTCCAATGTCGGCCCCGACGTGATCTTGATATCGGCTTCGAGTTCGGACGCGACGATATGAGCAAGCGTTGTCTTGCCAAGACCGGGACTGCCCGCGAATAGAAGGTGGTCGGGTGCTTCACCTCGCTCGCGGGCTGCCGTGAGTATGATCGCGAGGTGCTCTTTGGTAGCGGTCTGCCCAACGAACTCGTCTAACCTGCGTGGCCGAAGAGTTGATTCGATCTCGTCGTCGGTCACCAGCTGCGCGGTGACAACACGCTCGTCGTCGCTCATACCCTTGCCAATTCTTTGAGCGCGACCTTCACCATGTCCTCAACCTCCAACGAGTCTTCATCGAGTCTTTCCAAGATCTCGCGCAATTCGGTTGAGGTATAACCGAGACCGGCCAACGCTTCTCGCACCTGTGCGATCTTGGAACCGATAGGCGCCAGATCGGCAGATACTCCGAGTTTCTCTTTCAACTCCAAGATCATGCGCTGGGCGCCGCGCTTTCCGATGCCAGCGATCGCAGTGAAGGCGTCAACGTCACCGGACATCACTGCCTTTTTCATCGACGAAACGTCCATCGACGACAATACCGAGAGTGCAAGCTTGGGGCCGACCCCGGTGACACCTGTGAGGGAGCGGAAAGCCTCACGTTGTTCGGCCGATGCGAAACCGTAGAGCGTCATCGAGTCTTCTCTGACGACGAGCTGGGTGATGATCGTCACTTCGGCCCCCATCTTCATGCTGGACAGCATCGATGTTGGAACGCTGAGCAGATATCCAACGCCGGCAACGTCGACAACGACACTGGTCGGACCCATGTCGCCGACGGTACCGCGTACCCAAGCGATCACGCAGTCACCTCGTACCTAAGCGCGCGAGAAACGCTGTTGTGATGGGCTATGGCGAGGGCTATGGCATCGGACGCATCGGCGGTTGCGATATCGCCTGCCCCAACAGCAAGACGCTCGACCATGAAGCGAACCTGCTGCTTGGTCGCGTTGCCGTTGCCAACCACGGCTTGCTTAACCTGAACAGGACTGTATTCGAAAACGCTCGCACCACAGCGAGCCGCACAAAGCATGGCGACCCCAGCCGCTTGTATCGAGGCAACACCTGTTTTCTTGTTCAGGTTCATGAAGACGCGCTCGATCGCCACCTCGCCGGGCTCGTGCAGCTGCAGCAGCCCCTCGAGGCCGTCGTAGAGATGTGCGAGACGCAGAGGAAGTTCGACATCGGGGCCCGACGTGAGGGCACCCTGGGTTACTACGACGAACCCTTTCGAGGTCCCCTCAACCAGCCCATATCCGCAGCGGGTGATGCCTGGGTCTATCCCAAGCACGCGCCTTGGGGCCCGAATCTTCAAAACGAAACCTCTCCTGAATCGAACATGTGTTTGTAGATGATAGCGAGACGCGGGTCCTCGTTCAGGGATTTGCACTCGGGGCGAGTTGGCCTCAGCCCGCGAGCTCCGCCATCAATGCGTCGGGGATGTCGAAGTTGGAATAGACCTCCTGAACATCGTCCGAGTCTTCGAGGTCGTCCATCAATCTGAGCACCTTGGGGGCTGTGGTTGGATCGACAGGCACCGACGAGCTGGGCTCCATGGTGGTCTGTGCAGCTTCGATCGCAACACCCGCAGCTTCGATGGCCTGTCTAAGAGCATGCAGGTCCTGAGGCTGACAAACCACTTCCCACGAGTCGCCGTCTTCCTTCAAGTCTTCGGCCCCGGCTTCCATCGCGACCGCCAACAGTTCATCCTCACTCGCGTTCGCCATGGGAACCAAGATCACACCTTTCTTCGTGAACATCCACGCAACCGCACCAGGCTCGGCGAGCGTTCCACCGTTCTTACTGAAGATGCGACGCACTTCAGCCGCTGCACGGTTGCGGTTATCGGTCATGACTTCGAGCAGGACAGCTACTCCGCCCGGTGCGTAACCTTCGTACATGAGGGTCTCGTACTTGACACCCTCCAATTCCCCAGTGCCGCGTTTGATCGCGCGCTCGATGGTGTCGCCGGGCAGACTTTGATCGCGAGCGCGGGAGATTGCATCGGCGAGCGTAGCGTTTGAGTCGGCGTTTCCTCCTCCATCGCGCGCTGCAACTTCGATGGCCCTGATAAGTTTCGCGAACATCTTGCCGCGCCGCGCATCTTTGACAGCTTTCTGATGTTTCGTAGTCGCCCACTTGGAATGCCCCGACATCAGGCATCGCCTTTCGAGAAGTTCGAGATGAACCAGCGGTGTATGCGCTCCTCGCCCACTAATTCGGGATGGAAAGTGGAAACAAGGATGTTCCCATCGCGCACAAGTATGGGCCGGTCGTCAAGCCTGGCTAACACTTCGGCATCGGCGGAGTGGTTCGTTATGACCGGAGCCCTGATGAAAACCGCCTTGACCGCGCCCCCGTCGAGGGTCGCAACATCGATGTCGGTTTCGAATGATTCCAGCTGACTGCCATACGCGTTGCGTTCGATCCCCAATCGAAGGACCCCGAGAGGATCTTCGCCATCGGAAACCTCGTCGGCGAGCAAGATCGCACCAGCGCACGTCCCGAAGACTGCCATGCCGTCGTTCACGCGCTTCACTAGCGGATCGCGAAGGTCATAGCGGTCGATGAACTTGAGCATGGTCGTCGATTCACCGCCGGGGATGATCAGAGCATCGAAAGCATCGAGGTCTTGGACCGTTCTAACTTCACCGCACCGGCAGCCGATGCTTCTGAGAACCGCAAGATGCTCAGCGAAATCGCCCTGCAGCGCGAGGACTCCAACCGAGCTCACCACCCTCTTGGAGCAAGCCTTTGATCTTCGGGGACGTCCCTGAGGTCGAGCCCACGCATCGCTTCGCCTAGACCGCGAGACACCTTAGCCAGAACGTCAGGATCGTTGAAGAAGGTCGTGGCTTCGACTATCGCCCGCGCCCTGGGGGCCGGGTCATCACTCTTGAAAATCCCAGAACCAACGAATACGCCCTCTGCTCCCAGTTGCATCACAAGCGCTGCATCGGCCGGAGTTGCGATCCCTCCAGCGCAGAACATCACCACAGGCAGATGCCCGTCTTCGGCGACCTGTTTGACGAGTTCGTAGGGGGCCCCATTCAACTTTGCTTCGCTCATGAATTCCTCTTCGGGGGCGACGCTAAGCCGCCTGACGTGATCGAGGATGGTTCGAAGATGCCTAACCGCCTCAACGATGTTGCCCGTCCCAGCTTCACCCTTCGAGCGGATCATCGCGGCGCCTTCGCCGATACGCCTTAGGGCTTCGCCAAGGTTCGTGGCTCCGCAGACGAAGGGCACGGTGAAGTTCCATTTGTCGATGTGATGGGCTTCGTCGGCTGGCGTAAGGACTTCGGACTCATCGATGTAGTCGACACCGAGTGACTGAAGGATCTGCGCTTCGACGAAGTGACCGATGCGGGCCTTTGCCATTACGGGGATGGTCACCGACTCGATGATCTCGGAGATCTTATTGGGGTCTGCCATCCGGGCAACCCCTCCATCTCTTCGGATGTCCGATGGCACTCTTTCCAGTGCCATCACGGCTACCGCGCCAGCGTCTTCGGCGATCTTGGCTTCATCGGCGTTGGTGACGTCCATGATGACGCCCCCCTTGAGCATCTCGGCAAGACCCTTTTTTACCCGGGGAGTTCCTCTTTCAGCCACGACGCACCTTCCTTAGATGAGCAGACCGCGATGGACGATTGTAACGCCGGGCCTGTCAGGCGTTCAGAACGTCAACACCTTGGAGGCATCTTTGATCAATCGAGCCACATCCGGAGGTGCCACCCAGGTACCGTTCAAAGCCGCGAGGTCTTCTTCTGTCGCCCCACGGGCGACTGCGCAGCCCTTTCAGACGTAAACCGGGACTGAATGTTCCTTGACCTTGGCGAGCAGTTCTTTGAGCACAGGCAGCCCTACCCCAGCGACCTCGTCTGCCTTGTTTCCGATCATGAGGTCCGCGGCATCGCCTGCGAGAACGAACCCGATCTTCTCGCCTTCGGCAACCGAACCGTTCATACCGAGATGAAATGGGATCGATGCACGGGTGTGATCGCTGGTACCGGTTGCGCATATATACAGGACATCCATCGGTCGCTCCTTCTCTGGGATCGAACTGGCACTTACGTCGAGCACGCTTAGTTTGTCACTTCGCGGGAGGCGCATAGTTCCAGGCTAGGTGACGTTCACCTGCTGGTCATTGGGGATGAGATGGACCCAGGTGTTGCCGGGGAGCAATTCGATAGGGCGGCCGGATAGGTCGGCTAGCGTCATCTGCTGCGTGGCAGAGGACTTGGTCCATCTCCCCTCCACGGCCACGCCACCCCTTAGAACTGTGGCTCCACCTGTACCTATCACCGTTATGTCAGGCGAAGTATTTCCAGCAGCATCTTTGATGGTCCCCGGCACGACTTTGACTTTGAGTATCACGACATTGGTAACCGAAACCTGCGAACCACCAACCAGCAAGTGTGGCTTAGCTCCGTGGAACCTCTTGTACACCGACGCGGCCGCATCGAAGACATAGCGCACGAGGTTGTCGCTGCCTGAATATTGGAATGAAACCGCTTTGCCGGTCGGGGTGGTTACGGTCGAAGTGACCGGTGAGGCCGCGCTCGGTGTCGCATTACGCCCCCCCGGTGAGGAACACCCTGGGCTTGGCGACGGCGAGGCCTTCGATCTTGCACCGGTCGGCGACTTATGCGCGGAAGCCGAGGGCGAAGGTGAGTGCGAAACCGCACAACTGCTCGAAGTCACGGCGTCCTTGTTGAAGATGAAACCTGTCTTCGGAACCGTGACCGATCCGGTGAAGAAGGCCCTCAGTGCGTCGATGGTAGTGAACAAGTTATGAGGAGCAGGACGGCCTTTCTGTCTGTGATAAGCCTTGCCGTGAACGCCGTCGTCTTCGAGGTCGGTGATGCCTCGGGTTGAACGCACCTTCGAATCAACGATCGGGTTGGCTCCTGAATAACCGAACAGAACAGGCGCATACGCCTGCAAGATGTCGGGGTCAACAAGTCGCGCGCTCCTTACGGGCCCTAGATCGGAAGAATCGGCACAGTGGAAGATGGCCATGAAACGCGTGATGCCGCCTTCCGCGAGTTCCTCATAAACGATGTCGGCAGCGTCAAGGCCAGCCTGCGGGCGCGCAGGGGTTGAGTTCTCGATCTTCACGGCGAGCGGGGGCCTGTCGAGCTTCTTCGAACGAGTTGTTTCGACTCCCGTCAGAGGGCAGAAAACCGGCTTAGGCGATGGCGATGGGCTGGGCCGCGGACTCGCAGTTGGTTTGGTCCCGCCGCTGCTGCAAGCGAACAGGATCATGGTCAAGGACGCGGCAAGCAGATGTCGTGTTCGCATGTGGCCGCAGGCTAACACGCACGTAACCGGTGGAAGCGGAGTTCAGCCAGTTTTCAGATGTGTTCCAGCTGTTTGATCCGCTCGTCCAGTGGCGGGTGAGTATCGAACAAACGGTTGAGCCATCCACCGAACCCGCGTTGGCTACGGTCAAGGGGAGACTCGATCCACAAGTGTGCCGTTGCTCGGCTCGATGTTCTGACCACAGTCGAATCTTCCCTTAATTTCTTTAAAGCGCTGATGAGACCTGGGGGATAACGCGTCAGCAGGACTCCGCTCGAATCGGCGAGCAGTTCGCGTTTGCGCGACACAGCCATCCGAAGGATCTGGGCGACCAAAGGAGCCAAGAGTGCAACGACCAACCCAACCAGACCGATCACCGCACCGAGACCTCCTGCCCTTCGGCGCCCTCCGATCCGCCAGAAGCCCCGCAACATCCAGTCGGACAACAAGGTAACAACCCCTGCAAGAACAACCGCGATCGTGGTCACCAATATGTCGTGGTTCTGTATGTGAATCATCTCGTGAGCAAGCACGCCTTCTAGTTCAACCCTATTCATCTTCTCCAGAAGTCCAGTCGTAACGGCCACCGCTGCATGCTTGGGGTCGCGGCCCGTAGCGAAGGCATTGGGCGCAGGATCATCGACCACGAAGACTCGCGGCGTGGGAAGACCTGCCGCGATGGCTAAGCCTTCGACGACATTCATCAACCTTGCGTTGTTCAGATGGTCTGCCGGGCGCGCGTGGCTCATGGCAAGCACGATCTTGTCTGAGTTGAAATAACTGAACCAAGACATCCCGATAGCGAACGCCGCCGCGACCGGCAGGCCCAGGTAGCCAACCCCGAAGACCTCTCCGAAGACCCAACCGACCGCGGCCACCAGAGCCACGAAGGCGATCACCATCAGTATCGACCGTCTCTTGTTCGAAGCGATCAGCTCATACAAATCGATGCCTTAGAACTGAACCTTCACCGGCCCCCGTGTTGCTTCGTCGATCTCGAAGTAGTCCTTCTTGTGGAAACCAAATGCTCCAGCGAGCAGAACATTCGGGAACACTGCGATGACGTTATTGAACTTAAGAACGGTGTCGTTGTAGAACTGGCGGGCGAAAGCGATCTTGCTTTCGGTTGAAGTCAGTTCCTCTTGAAGAGCCAAGAAGTTCTCGTTGGCTTTCAATTGAGGGTATGCCTCGGCAACGGCGAAGACCTGTCGCAGAGCCTGGGTCAACATGTTCTCGGCTTGAGCCTGTTCAGGAACGCTCTTGGCTTCGATGCCCATGGATCGTGCCTTGGTGACGTTCTCGAGAGTCTCTTTCTCGTGAGCCGCATATCCTTTGACCGTTTCAACCAGATTCGGTATCAAGTCGTAGCGACGTTTCAACTGAACGTCAACTTGACTCCAGGCATTGTCTACCCTGTTGCCGATGACGCGCATCTTGTTGTAAGTCATGATCGCCCACAGGACGATCACGCCTCCGATGATCGCGAGGATCAAACCTGTTCCCATCTGTGCCCCTTTCGAAGAAGGTACCTTCTCATGATACTGCTGCCTCATAACGCGATAGCACGTCATCAACGAGAAGCGACCAGTCCAATCGCGATGCACGTTCAGTGCCCTTGGCTCGCAGATCACTGGCTGCCTCTTTGTCGGTGAGCACCTCGATGAGCGCCTTCGATGTTGCTTCGATATCGCCAACCGGGACATGCACAGCCGCCCCTTGAGCTGCCTCCAGGTAGCCGGGGAGATCGGAGCACACGACTGGCGTCCCGGCGCTCATAGCTTCAGCCAGAACGATGCCGAACGACTCCCCACCGAGCGAAGGCGCACAGAACGCGTCGGCCGCTTTGTAGATCTGCGCCAATCGTTGATGGTCTACCGCTGCGAATCCATGCGCCCAAGGTGGAAGGTCGGCCGGGGCGGGGCCGACGGCCACGAGGTTCACGTTGGGCATCGAATCGCGAACACGGGCGAGCGCGTCGACAGCCACTGAAAGTCCTTTGCGCGGCTCGGGCCTGCCAACGAATAGCACGAAGGGCTTGAGCGCCGCCATCTGTTCATCTGGTTCGGCTGCCGCGAATCGTTTGAAGTCGACCCCGTTTGGGATGACTGAATATGAACCGGGGAAGTATGTCGTGATCAGCGAAAGAGCGGCCTTGGAAACAACGATGCGTTCCTTCAGTGTCTTGAGGTACTTGTCCAAAACTGGCTTTGCGATCGCGTAGCCTGCGCTTCGCTCGGCGCTTGCGTGGAACGTAGCCACCGCCGGAAGCGTGGATGCCATCAACGCTAGCAGCGAGATGCTTGGGATGGCTGGCTCGTGCAGGTGAACGATATCGATGTCGCCTTCAGCCAGCCGTCTGGCGATGCGCGTCTTCGCCGAACGTGAGAAGCAAAGTCTGGCAACTGAACCGTTGGCGGGCACAGGCAGGCTTCGTCCGGCGACGATGATGTCTTCATGGTCCTTTGTCGCCGGCGCGATGATCTCGACTTGCACATCGCGCTCAGCAAGCGCCGATGCTAGTCCGGTGATGTGCGACTTCACGCCCCCCGGGAAAGACCAGTCGTATGGACAAACGAGAGCTACCTTCAATCGCGACCTCGCGGGGTCAGGTGAGCCTCATCCGATGGCCAGTTGGTCGAAAACAGGTGCCATTGCGCCGGCGCTTCTCGCACGAATCTTTCGATCTGGCTGGCCATCACCGAAGCCAGCGAATCGAGGTCGGCTTGCCGATCGCCGGTCAGTTCGTAGGGAACTTTTTCGAAGATGACCTTGAAGCGGCGGGGCCCAACCTTATAGACCGCCCCTGCGATGAGGGGGGCCCCCGTTTCGACCAGCACGAGAGGAGGCCCCGCGGCCAGTGTCGTCCGTTCGCCGAACAATCTCGCCCACAGTCCTCTCCTGCTGAGATCGCGGTCTGCAAGGATCGCCACTCCTTCTCCAGAGCGAACCACTTCGATCAACCTCTCACGTGCCGCGGAACCAGGCTTGGCAGGGATGACATGCATGCCGTTTCTGTCCCTGGTTCCCGCGAACCAATCGAATAGAGCGCGCGGCTTCAGCACCTCTGCAACCGTTGTGAATGGCCAGCCCATCTGTCCAACCCAGGCAACTCCAAGATCGTAGAAACCCAGATGTGCAGTGGCAAGAACCACACCCTTGCCCGTAGCAAGAGAATCGGTGACCGCTGCGATGGTTTCCTCGTCGGCTTCGATCATCGACATGATCTCTTCGCGGGAATAGCGCCCGAGCCTGAACGTTTCGAGCCAGTATTCGGCGTAAGAGACGTATGCCTGCTTGACCGCGTCTTTCAGCAAAGGACCTTCACCGATCACACGCGCCAGGTTTCTGGTCACGATGTTGCGTTTGTTGCGAGAGACCCGATAAGCGATCGCCGCGCCGAGTCGCGCCGAGGCATCGCCCCAAGCGATCGGGACGTGCTCCGCGATGAATGCACCCATTCTGAACGCCACGTAAGTAAGACCGGGAACGATGCCTTCGGAGAATGGGCGGGAGCGCTCTAGATTCAGGTCGGGACCGACTTGGCTTGTTTCCAAACGTGCATGAACCTTTGGATGACGGTGATCATGCTTGCGATGGCAAGCACGACTAACAACCAGAACAGAACAGATGCGAAGACCAACCCTACCGACAGGATGATTATGCGTTCTGGCCGCTCCGCGATGCCGACGGCACATTCGAAGCCCAGTCCCTCAGCCTTGGCCCTGATATAGGAGGTCATGAAGGCGAGCACCAGCGAAACGAGGGCGAGCACAAAAGCCATCGAAACCCGGTCGGTCCATGAGGCAGAGAGCACATGACCCGATGTCGCGAAATGCCAGGCCAGGCCCCCAAGTACCAGGGCATCAGAAGCCCGATCGATGGATGAGTCGAGGAATGCTCCCCTCTTGCTCATCTGATCTCCCCCCCGAGCCACAGCTCCATCCAGGGCATCGAAGACGCCGCCGGCGATGGTTAAAACTCCACCCAGGAACAGGTGGTGCTGGACGATAGCTGCGGTCGCAGCGAGCACCACTGCGAATCCGATCGCCGTCATGGTGTTGGCGCTAAGACCAGCGGCGGCAATGCCCCGTCCGATGGGGAACGTGATCTTGCGAAGGATGTCTCTAAATAGCTTGCTGAACAAGGGACTTGATCCAGGTTGGAGCGAGCAGAACCCGCTCGCCACCGCCATATATAGAATGCGAAACCATGAAAACCTATCCTCCAGAAAAGATCCGCAACGTACTTCTGTTCGGCCATCAAGCAACTGGCAAGACTACTCTGGCAGAGGCCCTGTTGTTCCTTTCGGGGGCCACCACAAGGCTGGGTTCCATCTCAGAGGGCAACACCGTCTGCGACTTCGAACCCGAAGAGATCAAGAAGCAGCTATCGATCTCTCTTTCGCTTGCGCCGGTCGAATGGCAAGAGCACAAGATCAACATCCTCGATGCCCCCGGATACGCCGACTTCGTAGGTGAAACCCAGGCGGCGCTTCGCGTCGCAGACCTGGCCGTCTTGGTGGTTTCGGCCGTAGACGGTGTACAGGTCCAACACGAGGCGGTGTGGGCGATGGCCGCGAAGATGGGCGTGCCGCGCGTGGTATTCATCAACAAGCTCGATCGCGAGCGGGCCGACTTCCACGCAACGCTGGCAGACTTAACCGCAAAACTGGGTGCGGGTTTCGCGCCGATCGACCTGCCTTTGGGCGAAGAGCAACAATTCCACGGCATCGCCGACGTTCTGTCTGAAAAGGCACATCGCTACGACGATTCAGGCAAGGCCGCTGAAGAAGAAGAGATAACGGGCGCCCTGCTCGACGAAGTCAAACAATTGCACATCAAGATCGTCGAATCGGTAGCCGAGACCGATGACTCGCTCATCGAACGCTACCTGAACGGCGAAGAACTGACGGAGAAAGAAGTCACGGCTGGTATCCATCAGGGATTACTTCAAGCAACGGTATTTCCTGTGTTGGTCGGCTCTGCAACGAAGCTCATCGGCATCGATCGGCTGGCGGAATTGATAATCGAGATGGGCCCTGCACCCGTTGAGTCGGCCCCCGTGCCATGCCATGAACCAGGCAAAGACGAAGAGATAACGCGCAAGCAAAGCGTCGATGAACCTTTGGCAGCCTTCGTTTTCAAAACGATCTCCGACCCTTACGTGGGCCGCATATCACTGTTCAAAGTCGTATCAGGCAAGTTGGTCCCTGACTCGACGGTTCACAACCCATCAAGCGGAACCGATGAGCGGATCGCTCAGATCTTCACATTGAAGGGTAAGACCCAAGAAACCCTGTCAGAGGTCATCGCTGGAGACATCGCAGCTGTTGCAAAGCTCGCACACACTCACAGCGGCGAGACACTGGCCGAAAGAGCGCACGCTGTTGTATTTCATCCACTACAAGCCCCCGATAGATCTCTCGTCAAGGCCATCGCCCCGAAGACCAAGGGCGATGAGGACAAACTGATGACCGGGCTCGCCAAACTGCAAGAGGAAGATCCGGCTCTTTTCGTCGAACGCAATCCCGAGACCCACCAAACCCTTCTATGGGGCACAGGCGATTCCCATCTAGAAGTAACTCTCGAACGGCTTCATCGCAAGTTCGGCGTAGACGTCGAAGAACTCGCGCTTCGGATCCCATACAGGGAAACCATCACTAAGCCTGGCAAGGGTCTTGGGCGTCACGTCAAGCAGAGCGGCGGGCATGGTCAGTACGCGGTCTGCAATCTAGATATCGAGCCGCTGCCGCGCGGCGGTGGCTATGAATTCGTCGACAAGATCTTCGGCGGATCCATACCCAACCAGTTCATCCCATCGGTGAACAAGGGGATCGAAAAGACTCTCACCGAAGGCGCAGTGGCTGGCTATCCCGTTGTTGACATCAAGGTCACTCTCACGGATGGCAAGTTCCATGCTGTTGACTCCTCCGACATGGCATTTCAGATCGCCGGGAGCATCGGCTTTCGCGACGCGGTGCACAACGCTGGGGTGGCGCTCTTGGAACCGGTGATGGATCTTGAGGTCATGGTCCCCGACGTGTACCTGGGCGACATCATGGGCGACCTCAACTCCAAGCGAGGCCGGATACAGGGAACCGACGCCATCGGGAACAAGCAGCTGGTGAAGGCGAAGGTGCCGATGGCCGAGATCACCAAATACGCGATCGATCTGCGCTCGATGACCGGTGGACAAGGAACTTTCAGCTCGACCTTCTCGCATTACGAAGAGGTTCCTGCACATATCGCAGAGCAAGTGATCGCCGAGGCGAAGGCCGAGAAGGAAGCTAAGTAGCCGCGAACCCGGCGATCAGCCGCGCGTATGTATCCTCAAGGGATTCAGGAAGTATCTTCGACTCGCCGACGACAGGCATGAAGTTGGTATCCCCCGCCCATCGCGGAACGACATGCCAGTGCAGATGCCCAGGCAGGCCAGCCCCAGCGACCTCGCCCAGGTTGACGCCGATGTTGAAACCATCTGGCTTCATCGAATCGCGAATCGAAGTAAGCGACTCGTTAAGCGTTGACATGGTTGCGAGCGACTCTTGCGCAGTCAACTCGGTGGGATCGGCAACGTGACGATTCGGCGCGATCAACAGATGCGCCGTATTGTAAGGAAACTTATTGAGCATCACCACGACCTGTTCACCGCGCTTTAGAACTAGGCTCGCCGGGTCGTCATCGGCTTTCAACGCTTCGCAGATGAAGCATCCCTGCTTACGAGTTTCAGTCACGAAGTCCATCCGGTCACGGAACAACCTGTCCATCACGGATCAGCCAGACGAGGGCAAGGCGCGGGTCGATATCTCTCGCAATATCTCGTCCAAGAACTCCTCGGCCGCTACCCCATGGCGCTGCTCACCCACCCGCGGCCGGACCGACACAGTGCCAGCCTCTACCTCTTTGTCGCCGACGACGAGCATGTACGGAACCTTGGATGCTTGACCCTTACGGATGCGGTTGCCGAGGGTTTCGTTCGAATCGTCGACCTCAACTCGCACCTGCGACGCGTGAAACAAGTCGCGCAATCGTTCGGCCTGCTCGTGATGACGGTCAGCGATCGGGATGATCAGCACCTGGCTCGGCGAAAGCCACGTTGGGAAGGCTCCTGCATAAAGCTCGATCAGGTACGCGACCATCCGCTCCATCGTTGAGATGACGCCGCGATGGATCATTACCGGCCGGTGCGATTGCCCGTCCTCAGCCGTGTATTCCAATCCGAACTGTTCGGGCAGATGGAAATCGACCTGCACCGTTGAAACGGTTTCTTCATGACCTAGCACGTCGCGCAATTGGATATCCAACTTGGGCCCGTAGAAGGCAGCCTCGCCCACGGCCTCTTCGAAGTCGAGACCCAGCTCGATCATCGCTTCCCTCAAGACGTTCTCGCCTAACTCCCACATCGCATCGTTGTCGACATATTTCTCGGTGTCTTTGGGGTCGCGCAATGAAAGGCGATATCCGTAATCGGTTATCCCGAGCATCGCGTAAGCGCTTTCAACCATGCGCATGGCATCGGAGAATTCTTTCTTCACCTGATCTGCCCTGCAAAAGATGTGTGCGTCGTTCAACGTCATGGCACGCACTCGGCTGAGTCCGCTTACGACCCCAGAGCGCTCGTACCGGTACATCGTGCCCAACTCGGCGATCCGAAGCGGTAGTTCGCGGTAGCTGCGTTTGCGGGATGAGTAGATGACTATGTGATGTGGGCAGTTCATTGGCCGCAGAACTAGTTCTTCGTGCTCTAGAACGATCGGCGGGAACATGTTCTCGCGGTAGTGGTCCCAGTGTCCCGATGTTACATAAAGGTCCTTCTTCGCCAAGTTGGGTGAATACACATGCTGATAACCATTCTGGATCTCCTCGTCAACGATGAACCGTTCCAACTGCCTGCGGATGGTTGCGCCGTTCGGAAGCCAAAGCGGCAGCCCCCCACCGATCAAAGTGTCGGTGGTGAACAGTTCGAGTTCTTTGCCGATACGCCTATGATCTCGGCGTTCCGCCTCGGCAAGGCGAGCTGTGTAGTCGTCGAGTGCTTCTTGCGATTCCCAAGCCGTCCCATAGATGCGCTGCAACATCTGGTTCTTCTCGCTGCCCTTCCAATACGCGCCCGAAGAGCGCAGGATCTTGAAAGCGCGGACGCGTCCGGTCGATGGGATGTGGGGCCCCCGGCACAGGTCCACGAACTTGTTGCCATTGCGATAGACAGAAACGCTCCCACCTAGAACCCCTTGCTCGGCGGCGTCTTCGTCGATGCCCTGGATCCACTCCAACTTGAAGGGCTGGCCTTTGAAAACCGCGGCAGCCTCGGCGATACCTACCTCTTGCCGTTCGAAAGGCTGGTCCTCGGCGATGATCTCAGCCATCTTGGCTTCGATCTGCTCCAGATCTTCGGGGGTGAATGGCCGGCCGATGTCGAAGTCGTAATAGAACCCGTTCTCGATCGGGGGGCCCCCTGCATAGAGCGCATCCGGCCAGATGCTAAGCACGGCTTGAGCAGTGATGTGCGCAGTCGAATGCCGCAGAACCTGCCTCCCCTCTGGATCTGACTGGGTTAGCGCTTTCGCACCCGCGGGCTCGTTGACCGATAGATCGACAAGGGTTCCATCGGACAACTGCCAGCAAACGATGTCTGCATTGGGTTCGCTCATGGGTTCAGATTATCAGCCGCTAACCCCCGCCTGTTTCTTCACGTCGGCCGCCCAATCACTTTGGAACTGGTCGAAAGACTCAGCGAAGGTCTTCTGCATGGCGAGGTCCACGTGGAAGGTTTGTGTGCCCACATCGAACTTGGGGCCCCCGAGTTCGGCGTAAAGGCGGTCGGGCGCCTCCTCTCCGAATCTGGAACGCATATACCTCATGGCAGACAGCGAGGCTTGGTATGACAGGAAGATCGAAGTTCCAGTGCCTGTCGTGAACTGCCAGTCCTCAGGGAGTTGACCACTGAACCGGCCAGCCTTCACCTGCGATACGAATAGGTCGGTCGTCGCACCCTCGGACAACTGGGCCAATCCCTCTTCGACCCAGGTTGGGATGAACGGCCCGCTGGCTGAGCGCGCCGCGACGTGTGTGAGTTCGTGAGCGAAGATACTTCTCCGCGATGACGCCGAATGGCTGATGAAGTTAGATCGATTGAGGAATATCCGCCGTCCCACGAGTTTCCAGGGTGAGTCAGCGGCATCGAGTTCCAGAGAAGCCGTTGCGAACGCGACGAAGTTGGAAACGTCGAAGGTGGCACCCAGGAGCCTTTTCAATTCCTCATCGCTCGATGGAACGAGCACGGGTACCTTCTGACTCCACTGGCGGTTCCATGCCTTAGCAACATCAGGCAGCGCGGCTTCGGCCTTGTCGAGAAGGTCCGCTGCGAACTTCGCTTGGTCTGGATGGAACAGAAGCATGAAATGCTGGCTCTGTCGAGTTTGGACCTGCCCGAACTCCCACAGACTGCGGTTGGTCAAGATCCCAAGGTCCTCGGTGTCGGAATCGGACGCCACCTTCCAGCTGGCCCCTCGTTTCACGAAGGTCAAGATGAGATCGTTGTTCGTGGGTTCCTGGTCATAACCAGTGATGGTGAATCTCTCTTCGACGTCGGCCACCAAGACCTTGGTCTTGTAGGCCCTTCGCTGTTTGTCTCGCGTGAGCTCGGGGGCCCTGTCTAGCTGAAGATGAAGGCTGTACCCAGTTATCGGTAACGCCGTGATGCCATCGAACCATCTGCTTTGTGACTGAGCGAAGTCACTTTGACTCGAATCGACGGTGTTCATGAATCCTTGCCTGTCTTTCATCGAAACAGCTTTGGAGCGCTCACCGAGCATCGCCTGGACCGATGCCTCATCCGAAACACTCGTCGAGGTACCAGCTACCGCAGACACCGAAGGCAATGAGCCCAACAAGACCGTCACGATTGCGATACTCGTTATGCGTAGGCTGGCTTTCGATTCCATGTCCGGTAGCCTATTGCTATATGGGAATCTTCTCGCGCGACAAACCTGCTAAGGACCCACCGGTGCAATCGCGCGCCGACAACGAACAACTGGTCAAAGACTTCCTTCGCGGACAGAACCTTGAACAAGTGGGCAAGGTCGATGACGCGATCGCTCTTTACGAAGCAGCGGTTCGAGCGCGCTTCGATTCGTCTGGGCCCTATGACCGCCTTATCTTCATCTATCAGCAAAGAGCCAGCCATCAGGACGTGATACGGGTAGCCACTGCCTCGTTGGGCTCCGTGCACACCTACCCGCAGAAGACCGCCTGGTACCAAACGCAGATCGACAACGCCCGCAAGGCATCCGACAGCACTCCCGAGGCGATCTAGCTGTCTCAGCAAGCATCCCGATCGGCCCTGGAAGATATCGCGCGCATGATCGAAGCAGAAGGCCCGATCCGGTTCGACCGATACATGGATGCAGTTCTGTACCGTTTCGATTGGTCCTATTACCGAACCGCTGCCCCCGGTTGGGGGGCCGGCTACCTTACTTCACCAACGATCACCGACGCATTCGGCCAACTGATAGCGAAGCTCCTCAGCGATGAAGCAGACCGCATCGGTTCCAATGGTTTACGCGTCATCGAAGTTGGGCCAGGAACTGGGCAATTCGCGCGCGCATGTTTAGACAGGATGCACTCCTTGGACACTGCGGTGCCGTGGATATTCGTAGAACCGTTCGATGGGCCTCGTGCAAAACAGCAGGAAACACTCGGCGATCGCGATGTGGGTTGGGTAGACAGGATCGAGAACATCGAACCCGGCCCCGCGATCGTGTTCGCGAATGAAGTCATCGACAACTTCCCAGTTAGGGTCTTTCAGGTGGAAGACCAACATCGGGTGGCCGAGGTCTACGTCGGACTTTCCGACGGCGTCTTGGTCGAAGAACTGCATCTGTTAAGCGGCGCCGATGAGTCCAAAATCGCGTCGGCCGCAACACAGCACTTGGAACCGGGCGACCGATTCGAATGGAACCAACACATGATCGATTGGGCCGGCCGCGTGGGAACCGCGATGACTAATGGAACCGTGATCGTTATCGACTACGGAGACGAGCAGCCCGATCTGTGGCTGTCGCGCCCGGCTGGCAGCCTTGTCACATACGGTCCCGGTTCACTCGGAACCGATCCATACGATTCGCCAGGTCGACTCGATATCACCGCTCACGTTGACTTCACTGCCTTGTCGGCGGGTTTCTCATCTGCCGGCTGCGTTGTCGATCCCGTTATCACTCAGCGCGAGTTGTTGAGATCGCTCGGCATCAACGAACTCTATGATTCGATCGTCGCAGAGCAGCGAAACGCTGAGGCCGCAGCAGACCATTCGACTTCGCTCGCGCTCCTCGCGGAACGGGGACGGTTAGGAGCGCTTACTTCGCGAGGCGGGCTTGGCGACTTGAAAGTTCTGATCGCGCGAAAGTCGCAGGACTAGGGAGCCTTTTCCATCTCATCCGAATAGCGTCCATATCGAGCGGCCCCATTGCATCGAGCCCGATGCAAGAACGCTGCCTGTCCGGCGGCGACATTCGACGGGTCGCCCTTCCAAGCCTTAAGGGCCGGGGCTTGAAGCGCCCTTCCATATGAGAACGAAAGCTGCCAGGGCGATCCAGCGATCTTGTTCATCGCATCTAGATGAGCTGTGGCAAGTTCATCGGACTGACCACCCGAAAGGAACACGATGCCGGGGACCGAAGATGGCACGTTCGCCCTTAGGACCTCTACTGTCCTGCTTGCAACTTCTTCAACGCTCGCCTGCTGGGGACAGTCTTTGCCCGATAGCACCATGTTCGGCTTGAGCAGAGTTCCCGCTAAGTCCACCCTCTGAAGCTCCAACTGTTCGTAGACGGACTTGAGGATCTGCGAGGTGACCTCATAACAGCGGTCGACTGTGTGGTCGCCGTCCATAAGAACCTCCGGCTCAACGATCGGCACCAGGCCAGCTTCTTGTGACAGCGCGGCGTACCGAGCAAGAGCGTGGGCGTTGACCTCGATGCAATACCGGCTCGGTATGCCATCGCCGATGGTGATCACCGCGCGCCATTTCGTGAAACGGGCTCCAAGTTCGCGGTATTCGTTCAACCGGTCGCGAAGTCCGTCGAGTCCTTCGGTGACCAGTTCTCCAGGGGCTCCCGCCAGTGCCTTGGTTCCAGCGTCGACCTTGATCCCGGGGATGATCGCTTTCTGCGACAGAACCTCTCTAAGGGGCTGACCATCGGAAGCGTCTTGTCTGATGGTCTCGTCATACAAGATCACCCCACTGATGAACTCCTGCGCCCCATCGGTTTTGAACAGCATCTCTCTGTATGAGCGACGAGTGTCTTCGGTTGATTCGGTGCCGATGCTGTCGAACCTTTTCTTGATGGTCGGCGAACTCTCATCGGCGGCAAGGATCCCCTTGCCTTCTGCGACGAGCGCCTTTGCAATCGAAACGAGTTCGGCGGGCATACAGATTCCTCCTTAGGATTATCGATCCGATGGCTGAATGGCCCATCGGTACGGCGCCACGGGCGCGCGAAGATTGTAACTACCCTTTGCCGGTCGGGCCGGGGACTTTACGAGTCTGGGTCGAGATCGGGTTTCAGCTGCCATTCGACGAAGAAACCATCACCGACCGCCATCTGAGGCTTCATCACTTCAACGCCACTTGTGATGGTGAGGTCCCCGCTG
>JBHELT010000020.1:0-68637 GCA_046262935.1 Actinomycetota bacterium
CTTCCAGTGCATCGATCTCAAGAACTTCGATGTTCGTGTAAGTGACCGACAGTCCAGCACCATAGATCGCCTTCGATGTGACAACGATGTGGTCTGCGTACTCGGTTCCCAGGATGACGACCTTGTCGAAACCGTTACCCCCATCGATCGAGACGGGCGCGTTCATGTTGTATTCAACTTGGTTCTGACCCGAACCCGTACGGATATCGCTTTCGGCCGCAGTCGAGAACCCGCTCGTCAATTTCGGCATCGCGATGTAGTCGTTGGCATTGATCCAGACGATGTCGCAGGCCGGGTTGGACGGGTCGGGAGTGCAGTCGGCTGCGGTCGGGTCTCCCCCGTTGAGTTTCGTCTGCGCGAGGGCGAATGCACGGACCACGAACAGATCGTTGTCATCTCCACCTTCGAGGCGAAGCGCCGCGTGGTCCGAGTACACCGTGAAGATATCGTCGCCCTTGTCACCAACTGCAACCAGCGGCTGGGTGTTTCCCGCGCTCAACCAACCGCGAGTTGTGGCGACCGTGGCGAAGATGTCCTGCGGATTGAGCGAACCGCAACTCGTGTCCCGCTCCAGCCCGTCAGCGGAAACCTGCGGCGTACAAGATGAACCAACCGTGGGTGAATTCAATGTGTCACGCGAAAGGCCGAAGATTTGGCCGATCTGGAAGTTGTCGTTGCCAAGCCCGCCATCGAGTGTCGTGGTCGTCGAGTTGTCGTCTGATGCGAAGTAGTCGTTACCGCCGAGGCCGTTCACGATGAGGCGACCGTTGATCGCCGTGTCGTAATTGATGCGCTCGTAAGACTGTGTGCGTTTGGTCGCGTCACCAGCCGGATCGGCGATCGTCACGTCGTTGCGAAGGATCCCGATCTTCACGGCGCTCAAAGCGACGGGGCTCATGGGTACCTGTTCGGTGGTGAGCGAAACGCCGGACGGCATGATCTCGGCAACGGTCATCGTTGTTTGAGTCACAGCCGTGACCGTGTAATCGCCAGAGAAGACACCGGCGCCACTGATGTGGATGCGCTGCCCTGCCAGGAACCCATTATGCAGGAAGTCGTTGGTGCCGATGGTGCACGACGTGCATGTGATGGTCGTATTGAAGGCCGTGATGTTGCCCGTGAAGGCGGTCGTGGATAAACCGAGGTTGCCGTGCAGCAGCGCGACGAACGCAGGATCGTCGGCAGTTTCGTTGGCTGCGTTCGAGGTAGGTGTGGATGCGATGAAATTCGAGCGACGGAGCAAGAAGATGTCGTCTGTCGGATAGCTCACGCCAGCCGTCGGGTCTGAATAACCGCTCTGCGAACTGTCGAAGCCATTGACGATGAGCACATCGACGCCATCGTTGGGGGCCCCCGTGTCCAGCACGTTGATCACGTAGTTGTGACAAGTCGAGCCCGTGATGTCGCCGTTGAAGCAGGGCTGACTTCCTGTTGTGTTTATCACGTAGCTGTCGGTCGCCGCTTGACCATCGAGTGTGAGCGTGTGCCCGGCGTTCACGTTCATCGTCTGGATCTGGTTTACGAAGAAGAAGTCCTCGCTGTCTCCAAGAGGCGCGGTAGCCCCGGTTGGCGTGGGAGTGTTCGAACCGTAAACGCGGGTCCTGCCGCCAAGATAGGTCTGGTCGAAGTTGATGGTGTCGGTGTCGACATTGCCGAACACTCGCGTGATGTTGCAATCGCGCCCTGGGTTGATCTCGGCGATGCAGGCAGGGCTGAGAACCCCAGGCGTGATGGTGCCGTTTAGATGCATAACCGAACCAAAGCCCGGATCGAGGTTGTTGAAGTCGCCGAAGATGTCGATCCACTTGCCTGCTAGCACCTTGGTGTTGTTGGCGATGCGGGCGGCATCGGTTGCGGCGAACGGCAATGTAGCGCCCAGGTTGACGTTGTCACCTGCTCGCAGCAGGATCCAACCGTTCAATGCGTTGATCGACGGCGAGTTGGTTGACGGGTTGGTTACCACGATGTCGCGCTTGGTGTTTTCAACAACCAAGATCGCAGCTTCGTTCTGATCTGCGTTGATCGTGTCGCTTGGGTGGATGAGGTTCAGGTCTTCGCCTTGGATCGCGCTCTCACGAACGGTCAGGCGTACACCGTTGCCACACGGACAAGGAGCGTTGTTTCCGGTTCCGAGAGCCTGAGCAAGAAGAACGTTCAAGGCCCCGACCGTCTCGGTCAGGAAGATGCTCTGGTCCGCCTCGGCCCCCAGCCGCCCAGTCACAAGGTTCGAAGAATCGACCTTCAAGTCGTTGCCCAAAGCGTCTGGGTTGGTCTGCGCGGCACCGATGCTTCCGCCGTTGGCGTCGAGGTCTATGTTGTTTGCGACGACATTGGCAACACCAAGTGGCGTGTTGTCACCTGCGCCGCCGCTGCGTGCATCGACGATCGAGCCCGAAAGGGTAACCAGCGAAACGTCGCCGCTGGTCAGTATGCGGTTGACCTTCATGTCGCCGGGAGTCTCGGTGATGAATACACCGTAAGTCCCAGTTCCCGGAGGCAGGTTCGAAGGTATCGAGTTGATGTTCCATGTCTTGCGTACCGCGTCCGTGTCGGTAACGGTAAGGACACCGAGCGCGCCACCGTCGGCATCGACGTTGGTTTCCAGAAAGTCGTTCGGCGTGCCGACGCCGCCCTTGCCTGAAACCGCCCCGATGCCATTGTTGCCGGCCGTCATGGTTATGTTGCGGCCGATCACGTCGGTCGAAGTGGGGTCCGTGCCGAGTGCGCCAGCGTCTAGCTCCGCATCGAGGATCGCAGACGGAGAATTCAGCGTCACGTCGCCAAGTGCATTCGTAAGCCACGCGGGGGCCGAGGCGGAGTTGCATGGCGGGCTCGACGTGCACGATCCCGTCGACCAGATCTGTCCGACACGCAGACTCCCGGTCGTCTCGGTATCGACGATGGAACCATTCGTTTTGAGGTCGATCCGGCCACTGTTGTCTGTGTTGCTGAACGTCAAGGTTCCGCGATCGGCATCGGTGAAGGTTGCATCTACGTCTGAAAGGACTCGGAAGGTGATCGAAGCAGCAGTCGAAGCATGATGGATGTCTATGTTGTGACCCGCAGTTACACCTCTCGCCGTGCAAGCCGCGTTCCCACAGAATTGATAGTTGGCGTTGATGTTCGTCAGATCACTGCCATAGGCAACCAGGATGAGCGGCCCGCCAACCACGTCGGCCGTGGTGCCGGAATCGGGGAAGAAATGTCGCCACGTTGCCGTCTGCTGAACCGTCGATCCAGAACCGGGCACGGCATTCGGCGTGTATCGGTCAACGTTGATCTGTCCCGGGGCGACCTTGTTGATGCCCTCGGCACTGTTGTTGACGTTGATCCAGATGTCGTGCCCGGCGAAGATGGGCCCGATCAGCGGAGTGATCGGCGTGGAAACAGCTGCCGATTCTGAGTCGCGACGGATGGTCGTGAGGTCGAGGAACAAGTCGTTTCCAACTTCGGCCTGCAGGACTACGGGTTTGGGATGAGGCGCTGAGCAAAGGAAGGCTCCGGTGCAGTCCCATTGAACGAGGATGGCTTTGACAGGCGATGCAAGTGTTCCGGCAGAGCCCAGATCCGAATCGATGAAGAGTTGGTTGCTTGTGAAGTAAGCATTGGATCCGACGAAGATGTTGCCGCGATCGTTCTTTAGTGTGGTTGTGCCGATGACGTTTGCGATGTTCCCATCGATAGTGAGGTTGCATGGGCCAGAGGCGCAAGCGGTCATCGAGGCAGCACCACTGAGGCTTTGGATGCTTGTGATGGTTGCTGGGAAAACGTGTTTCACGTTGAATTCCCAAACCGTTGGCGACGGCGCGTGCTCGGCCCCACTATCAACAGAGACGCTGATGACAGCTTCGGGCGACGTGGTCAATGAAGCATTCAACACGTTTATGGACTGGTTGGGAGACCCACCGGTGCCGAACAGGTGGATCGGTCGATCGGAGCTGTTGGCGATGGTGACCGAATCCCAGGTCTCTTGCATGTAGAAGATCGCGCTCTTGCCGCTGATGGTACCGAGGTGGCTGCCATCAACTTGGTTTGCGAAGAACAATGCCGACGGCAATTCGTCGTAGATGATCGGATCGATGTTGATGGTGTCCCCACCTGGAACGATGTCTCCGATCGACAGTGCTGCGTTATCGCTCGATCGGCGCGCGGTCACGTTGTAGGTTTTTGCGATGATCGTGCCGGTTGAGTCGATGATCAGAACCGGATTGGGCTCACCCAACAGATAGGTCGTTGCGTTCCAAACGATCGTGCGACTCGGGTTGTTGTTTAGCGGTGCGTCTGCGCTTCCTCCGTCGAATAGGCCACCGTCGCTGTGCGCGTGCGTATAAAGGGTAGACCAGTACTCCTCAGCGAACACATTAAGGTCAGCAGTCCTAACCACGGCGTTTACGGCACCATTGATGAAGGAATCCCGGTTGTAGGTGACCTCAGCAGTGGCATCCGTGTCGCCGCCGCCACATGAACACGAAGCGCTCGAGTCGGCCTGGAAATTGACGTTGTTGTGGATCGACTTGAGTTGAACGAAGTCACCCGTTATGGATGAGCCACCATCGAGCAGTACCTTCGTCGCGTCGCTGGCGATGATGTGCGATGCGGCGTCTGAGTCAGCGCCCAATGCCGCAGCATGCGCGTTCGACCGGGCTAGAGCCTTCTCGGTCATCGCAGCCGAAGTCACCTGACCGTTGGATGCGTTGATCCCTCTCAGTTCTCCAACTCCAGCTGATAGGTACACAGTTGCCGCGCGAAGGTCGGCGCCATTGCCGATCTCAGTCTGAGCAAGGCCGTTGTTGATGTGCAGTCCCTTGCTCGAGTCGTCGTTCGCATCAACGTCGGCCCCCAGCCCTGCAGAGTCGGCCTGCGAGTACGCATTCAGGTCAACGCCATCAGCGGCATCAGCCACGAGGGTCCGGTTGGCAATTACTTTGCCCAGGATCTTAGTTTCGATATCGAATCCGACCTGCAGAGTCGCCGTCGCGGAGGCCGTCCCGATGAGCCCGCCAGTCGCGTTGACAGATTCGGTATTCCCGTACTGAGTCCCATTCGAAAGGATCTTGATGTCCCGGGTCGCGAATAGGTCGGAACCCGATCCCAGGGTCGTCTTTACGGTGTTGGAGATAGTGCCCGTCGCCGATGACGATCCGAACGACAGGAAGCCTCCACCCTCGCCGCGTGAACTGATGGCTCCGTTGGAAGCGGAAGCCGACGAGATGAAGATGTCTTTGCCGCGCATCTTGGCCGAACCGATCGTGATCGAGACATTTGGCTGAGTGGTCATGGTGGAATCGGCATTGCGAAGGTCGAATAATCCGCCCCCGTTCGAGGTTGAGTTCGCGCTCACGATGCCGTCGCTCTTGCCCAGTTGACCGCTCGGACCCCCGACGCCAACCAAGACATGCGGTGAACTAGTCAAGCCGCTTTGCAGATCCACAACGATGTCCTGAGTTCCGCTGCCAGCACCGATAACTGCGATCCCTTCGTCGAGTAACGAATGCGTTCCACCGGGGGCCGTCCCCGAAAGCGGGACTGGGTTACCAGAACTGTCCAGAAGCTGAAATTGAGTTCCACTAATGACATCGATGAAGTACATGTCGCCATTGACAAGTCCGCCGATCGGTCCCCATCCAGCCCTCTGCAGGTGGTGATCGGTCTTGAGAGCGGGGACCGAGAAGTCCGGGTTCAGGCTGATAACACTGATCGCGATCGGGAAGTCGTCCGAGCTGTCCGATGGCGTGCCGTTGTTGTTGGTGCAATTGGTCGGGTCGGCAACGCCACCAACCGCCGCACAATAGGTACTCGACAGCTGGATGCGGTTCGGATCGGTTCCGTCGACGTGGATGAAGTAATGACCGCCGTTGGTCAATGGGTTCAATACGGTCGGCGAGCCGACATCTTTAGTGGCCGTGTAGATAACCTCTACACCGTTGGTGAATCCGATGGAAGCGTGAGATGGGGCAAAGATCTTGTTGGTGTTGACACTGTGATCTATACCCGTGCTCCCGAAGACGATCTTGCCCGAGCCATCGACCTGGACGTCAACCAACGAACTCTTGAATTCGATCGTGGCAGGTTGGTGGTAGACGCGAGCCTGTCCGTCTGCCAAACCGGCGGTTGAAGGAACGGTGATAACCGACCCCGCGATAAGTGTTGGGGTGAAGTTGTATGTGCTCAGCGGAGCACCCGAGCGAAGGCGTATGCGGTTCCCGTCGACCTTGAAGACCGTGTAGGTACCCCCACAAGTGAGGCCCCCCGCCGGCTTGGTCACGAATGCGGATCCACCGTTGCAGTCGTAGATGATCTGGTCGCCGGTTTTCAAGTTATGGGGCTGGCTGAACATGATCGATGCCGTGGCCGCATCGAACGCGCCTCCAGCATCGAACTCAACGCCGAGTTTCAGCGTCATGCAAGACGCTGGCGTCCCGCTGCACCCAACGATCACTCCGTATGTTTGACCATCGTTCAGACCAACGATCCTGTAAGGGTTGGGGATGCTTCCGTTCTGAACGTTTGGATCGGGTGACGTTGCATTGGGATAAGAAGGGGCGCTGTACACGACGGTATCGCCGGTAGAAAGACCGTGAGGCAGAGCAAAACCCAGGATGTTGTTGCCCTGGTCAACGCTGGTGATCGTCCCGTCCGATAGTGGAGCGGGAGCTTGGCCATGGTTAGCGCTAATGGTCAGCCTGTTACCAGCCTGCACGAACCCGCCGCCAACCGTTGCGCTCGACGACGGAGTGTTCTTCGCATCAGCGTCGAGCGCCGCCTGAATCTCGATCAATCCAGCGCTTGTTGACTTGGCGAAAGCGTCGGCATCGGTCAATGAATTCGACAAAACGTCGATGTTATTGGTGGCCGTAACGTTGCCGGACCCAAGCGAGGCAGAAACGTTGGGGTTCGTCGTAGCCTTGGCACTCGAAGCACCGAAGGCCAAGATCCCAACGGTGAGGCTCTCGACCGACGCAACGGTCCTGTCGTCGGCGAATGCAGAAACCTCTATATCGAATGCGCCAGGGTCTCCCACTGTGCCAAGTACTGGATCCAGATGCGTCGTACCGACACTCCCGCTCAGGGCGGCCGAGGTAGGAGCGTTGTCGGTCGCGGTCGGATCTACGAACGCGAGTCCGCCGAGCAGCGCGATCGACTTACCTGAAGCCTTGGCCGTTGCCTTGTTTGCCGAGGTCGACTTGACCGTCAACTTCTGAGACAGGCCGTTGATGTTCCCACCTGATCCGATGCTCGAACTTGTTGCTGCATTTGAATCGATGAGGGCGTCTGCGGCTCCGCCGTTGGCCGATATCCCGATGCTGCCTGCGATTCCGTTCTCAGTAGCCGAAGACGTGTTCGTCGAGAACGCTTCTAGATCGAAACTGGTGCCCTTGGTGACTGCTCCGTCGTACTGAGCATTGGTCGGTGCACTGATGGTGGCATCGGGTTCGGAGATGTTGAACCCAGCAAGGAGTCCGCCGGTGATCGTGTCCGAGGTTGCCGTCGCGGTGTTGGTACTCTTCGCCCACATCTTGATCGCACCATCGCTTGTGATCGAAGGTGTAGGAGTTCCTATCACTTCGGTTGTCGCGCTCGAGCCGATCAGTGCTTCCGCACCAGCGATCGCAACGCCAACCCCCAACGCCAACCCGAAAGTGTTGAGGGTTGAGTTCGCTGTGTTAACCGAGGTTGCCAGGATATCAACCGAGTTCGAGCTCTTGATCTTGCCGTCCATCCGCGCCCTAACCGCCGAGTTGACCTGTGCCGATGCGAAGGTGGCTCCCACCGTGATCACACCTGCCGCCGCACTCAGAACGCTGGCGAGGGCGTTGTTGTTCGTGCCCTTGAGCTTCGCCTCAACCTTCACGAGTCCGACCGAAGAAACCTCACCGCTCGAGCCGATGCCCGCCTCAGTGAAAGCACCGCTTGTGACGTTAGCGATGGCAGCAGCACCATTGACGCTTCCGATGGAAACGCTCGCCACGGTCGCCGTTGCCTGGGCATCCTTGTTGCCGATGGCCTGTACGGTAGTGAAGGTCGAGCTGGTGATCTTTCCGTTGATATTAGCTTTCGTGTGACCCGAGACTTCTGCCATTGGTATCAGGACCGCGATGTTTACGGCCCCAAAAGTCGCTCCGGGTGTGTTCGCGGTTGCGGTGTCTGCTGACTCGGCCTTCACCGAGACCGAACCAGTCACAGCACTGTCGGTTGACGAGGTCACCAGGGCCTCGGTTGATCTGCCGTTAACCGCATTTGCGACGGTCACACCAACGCCGATGAGAGCTCCCTGGATATTTAGGCTGTTGGCGGTAACGCTGTGAATACCGGTTCCCGTCACCGAAAGGTTGCCCGCGATCGGTCCATGTCCTCCGAATGAAGCCTTGGTGAGTCCAGTGACCTTGTCGAACGGTACCGCTGCTCCGAGGGCGATGAGCCCAACTTGAAGTGAGATCGCTTTGGTCTGAGCATTGATCGTTGAGTCAGCATTCACGGTCACGCCTGCGACATCCCCGGCTTCCGCAAGTCCTACGTTGCCGATCGTGGCGAGCGTGTCGCCGCTAACCGTGCTGACCGCAACTGCGGCGCCCAACGTTGCCAGCCCGATGGAGACACCCAATGCGTTGGTCTTGATCGTGCGATTGGTTATGGCCTCGACCGTGAGTCCCAAGAGTGCCTTGCGTACTTTGGCGTTGTTGTCGATATGAGAATTCGTAGAGGCGGAATCATTCACGACAACAACTTGGGCCCCCAAGGAGACGAGACCAGCCTGACCGGCGAAGGCAAGGCCGTCGGTATTCTCAGTCATCCTGGCGGAAACGAGCACGAGACCCCCCGCTGTGATCCTGCCCCCTCCCCCAACGCCTGCATCGACCTTCTCGCCGATACCGACGATCAGTATCGAGCCGCCGATGGCAACTATGCCCGCAGCGGCTGTTCCTGTAAGACCATTGACATCAAGCAGCTCACGCGCTCTTACCCCGACATTGCCTCCTGCGATGACGGCGCCGTTCATCGCAGCCGAAGTGCCATCTGGTACTGCGCTCGAAGCCAAAGTCGCCGAAGTCAGACCAGCTAGTGAATCGCCGTTATCTTTGATGTTCTTTTTTATGCCACTACTTGAGCTCGCTCCCGTGACGTCACGCACTCTCGAGTCGGTCTTGTCGCCAGACCCACTTGATGATCCATTCAGCAAGGACTGATAACCACCCGAACCACCGGTCACCTGGGAATCGGCGTCATCTGCAGCGTTGCCCCCGCCACTTTCATGGCCGAGTGCGTTTACGTCCTGGGTCCATTGGGTTGGGCTCGAAGAAGGGGTATTGCCCATGTTTCCATCGAGTTTCGAACCGTATCTCTTACAAGTCGTCGAATCTGCAGGGTTTGTGCAGTAGCTGACAGTGTCGCCCTTGTTGTAGGTGGTTCCGGCTGCCCAGTCGCCCTTGTCGGGACCGCCGACGCCGTCGTTGTAATTCGATGTTGGTTGCGTGCCGATGGTCCAAACCGATATGGAGCCTGCCGCACCAACGACGCCGCCAGCAACTGCTATGGCATATGTCTGGATCTGCTTTCGAGCCAGAGCATTCAGGTCAACACTGTTGTTCGCCCTGACCGTAGCTCCTGGGTCGATAAATGCCTGAGTCGAAGTCTGCGCGACACCGATGTCGACTCCGGCACCAACCCCTACGAAGCCTCCTGCGACGCCTCCGCCGATGGTCAATGTCTTTATGAAGTCGACGGCCGAGATATTGACCGACTGCGAGTTGTCGGCACTCTGCCCATTCACATCGGAGCCCCCACCTACATAAGCCTTGGTTGTGACGTGGATGAGCGAAACGCCGACCGCTCCGCCGACACCAACGAACCCTCCTCCACCCGCGATCACAAGACCAAAGATGTCCTCGGAAGAACTGGCTTGGATCCCCAACCCGTGGAATGCAGTGCCGGTTTGGAAGGCTTTGCCTGCGAACTCACCGGTAAAGATCCCGTCGATCCCAGTTGACGCCGACTTCGCGTCGACGATGTTGTTCGAGCCGAGGAAGGCACGAGTGTCCTTCGTGATGCTCGTTACCCCGACTGAAAGACCTACGCCAACGAATCCACCTGCGATGGCACCAGCTACAACGATAGCTTTGGTGTCATCGGAAGATGTCATGAGGACGTTATTGCCAGCATCGATCGTTACGCCAGTGCCGGTGTTTGCGTAGGCGTGAGTATTCAGAACATTTACAGCAACGGCTCCACCAACTCCAACGATCCCGCCGGCCACGCTGACCGTCACATCGACTATCTCGTCCTTGCCAGTCGCCCTAACTGTCACGTCCTTAGCAGCCTTGACCTTTGCGGAATCGTCGATAAACGCATCCGTGTTTAGCGTGATGATCCCTACAGAAACGCCTGGGCCTATCCCTGCCACGCCGCCAGCGGCCGATGCAGCAACCTCAAGACCGTAGAACTGGTTGGCTGCCGCCACGAGGACAGATTGACTAGTACCTGCGCCGCTATTTGCACACGTGATCGGTGCGCAATTGATACGCGCCGACTTGCCGACGTATGCGGACGTGTTAGCCGTGAAAATGTCGATCGAGCCTGTGATGGCAACTCCTGCACTGAGGCCGATCGCCATGCTTACGGCAACAGTTGCGATGTCGTCGCTATTCGTCGCTGTGATGGCCACACCCTTGAAACCAGTATCGGCTGCTGCGCTGATCGTGCGCGGTCCCGTAGCGGCTGCGTCTGCTGACGGCATGGCTCCTTGCTTCACGACGCTGTGCGACTTTCCAGAAGATTGGGAGGCGTCAAGAGGGATCGCAGCCCCTCCCTTTGTTGCCCTTAGCTGGACCTGGTTCGGACCAAGTCCGGAAACCTTCGCGTAGTAGGTCTGACCATCGACCAGACCTCCGATCGGGGTTCCGCCTCCAGAGCTATAAACAACGGTGTCGTCGTCGTTGAGGATCCCGTGGTTATAGGCCAGCGTCATCGTTGTTCCAGAAACCGCACCGGCTTTCCTGGGATTGAACCTTGGGTTCTTGTCGTCATTGACGCCTGCACTGTTCATCGACACGAGCCTGTGGTTCTCGCCACCGCCGCCTGCGAAGGTATTGATGACTGGGCCAGTGGCTGTGTTGCGCAGTTGAGCACGAGTCGGCTGCCCAGTAACGAGCTTCACGAAGTAAACGCCGCCTGAGGTCAATCCGGTGATTGGCGTTCCACCACCCGCGTCGTAAATGACCTTCTGGCCATCGGTGAAGCCATGTTCGTACCCGAGATCAAGCGTCGAACCGTCGACGATCGCGCCACCAGCTGGGTCGAACCTCGGATCGATCAAGGAAACAGAGTAGGAACCGCTATTTACTGTTGCACCCGATCCGCCACCCTTGCCGATGACGGTGGAATTGTCACCCACCCACGAGTGAGTTTCTTTCTTGATCACAGGAACGCTGGCAGCAGCGCCGACACCAGCAGCGCCCCCAACCGAAAGGTTCCCTGCAACGACATCGAGTTTGAGAGTTTCGTCAGATGACACACGGACCGTTCCACCTGTGCTTACAAATGCTGCTTCACTGGGCAGTCCGCCATCGATGTATGCATCAGTCGAAATGTTGTAAACGGAAACGCCTGCGTTTATCGAAACGGCGGCTGAACCGCCGACCGAGGCCGCCATCGCGATGGAAACGACGTTTTCTTTCGAAATCGCATCGACTAGAACGTCGCCGTTGCCATTGATGTTTGCGGTTTTGCCGATCCAAGCCTGCGTATCCTTTGTGATGACTTCAACATCAACGCCTGCACCGACCCCAGCAGAGCCACCTATAGCAACAGCACCAGCGATCGACAGCACTTTGGTTGAGTCCTGGGCCTTTACGGCAATTCCTGCCGTCGACGATGCGCCAACCAACGAGCCATTAACGGCTGCGCCTCTGTCGATGTATGAATATGTCGTGTCACCCAAGAGGTCTACAACTACTGAACCGGCTACACCTACGGTTCCTCCTCCACCCCCACCGATCGCGAAGAGCTTCAGGTCGTTCGATTGGGTTGACGCGATCGACAGGCCCGAGGATCCCCTGGCCTGAACATCTGCGTCGCGTCCGACGAAAGCCTTGAACGTTGCGTCCCTTATCAAAGTCGAGGACGCGACCGACACGCCGGCGGTAGAGCCAAATGCAAGGCCACCGGCGAGAAGAACAAGTGAGTCGGCGCTATGACCAGCCGACAGGTCGATGTTGGTCGCAAGGATGTCGATGTTGCCGCCCGAATGAAGGGAAGTGCCTTGTCCAGCGCCGCCATCGATGTATGCACGCGTTCCCGGTGAGCCTCCACCCTTGTTCAGAACGACAACGATGATGGAACCTTCGACGCCTGCGGTTGAAGCCGCGGCCGCATCCATAGCGATCTCAAGCAGATCCTGGGTCGAGATGGCGTGGATGGTCACGTCACCGCCAGAAGAAAGCACGCCCGACTTGCCGATATAAGCCTTAACGTCGGTGTTGATCACTTCAACGATGAGACCGAGGCCAACGCCTGCACTCCCAGTTGTCAAGCTAACGCTTCCCGCGATGTTCTTAAGGGTCGTTGCGTGGGTGGCCGTTACTTCGATCGTCTGGCCAGCGCCTCCTACCGTCACCTGGTTGACCCGTACCCCATCACCTATGAATGCGTAGGTCGAGATTGCAAAGACATCAACGATGATCGAACCAGTTACGGCAGCACTTCCACCCGACGCATCAAGACCGACGGCGACCGATGAGATCGCGGGGAAGTCGATGCCCATGAAACTGTCTGGCGAGATCGGATCTAGCGAAGAAGTTGCCTTGACGATGATGGCCCCCGCCGCTTTAACGATCGTGGGACTGGCTACGGATGAATCGATGTAGGCCTGGGTTTGAACCGCTGGCAGGATACTCACTGTTACTGCGCCGCCAACTGCGGTGCCGCTCGTCGAAAGCGCGCCCGAGATCGCGAGGTTCTGCATCCCCATGGGTGTCTTCGCTTGGACGGTGATCGGGCCGGTTGAAGTGAGTAGCGAACCTTTGTCTACGAACGCTGTGGTGTGCAGTGTCAGAACTTGGATGCCTACGGATGCGGCGATCGAAGCGTCGGACTTGCCTGCTGCTCCCGCGATACCCCAGACGATGAAGTCGTTTCGCTTTCCGTTCGGCGTGATCGCCTCGACCGTGATCGCGGTACCAGTGACCTGACCGCTTATCGAAGCGGTGTTGGTGATGTCTTGAACGTTGATGCCAACACCTGCGGCGATACTGACGCTGCTGCTCAGGTCAGAACTGGCAGCCAATGCTTTCGCCACGGCCTTGGTGAGGCTCGACGACGAAACCGAAACGGGACCGGTCGTCGTTACGTGTGCACCATTACCTATAGAAGATGTGTTGTTGACGCGGGTCCAGTTGAGTGCGAGAGATGCAGCGATACCAACTCCACCGCTCGAATCTCCGGAATCGCTGCTCGACTCCGAAGTGCCTTGATCGGTTGAGTCCTTACCCTTAGGCAGGGAGCCGCCCGTTTTGCCGTTGGTATTCGGGTTGTTATTGACTTGATCTTTGCTCTGCTCGTCGGCATTCGATTCGCCGCCACCGTTCTTTCCGCTTCCGTCCTCGGATTCACCTTTGGCACTTGCATGCGAAGTCGATTCGGCGTCCGTGACGGTGGTTGATCCGATAGCGAGAGAGGCGGCCGTGAGATTTCTTGCAAGGTCGGCGTGCGTCTCGATCTGAACAACATTGATGGCGATCGCTGCACCGATGGCAACGTCGCTGCCCCCAGCTTCGGCGTTCGAGTCGAGTTCGCTGAGCGATTCTTCCGTGGACTTGATGGTTGCGGCCCCCGTGATGGCCGACGCGGCCCCGGTCCCTAGGTACGACGAGGTTTGATCCTTGACTATCGCGATCGCGACCGAGGGGCTGATAGAAACGCCACCCTTGGAGCCGGCCTTGTCTTCGGTCGTGACGATGTGACGCGAGTCGGCAAGGATGTCGAGTTTGCCGCCGCCCGTGAACCCTGCGCCATCTTCGATCGCGGATCTTGTTATGTGGTCATCAAGGACGTTCAGCGAAACCGAGGCTCCGACACCGACTTTCCCTGACTTTGCGTCGGAGTCAGCCTTTGCGACATCCTCAGCGTTGTTGAGTGTCTTGATGGAGATGTCGCCGGTCCCTGCGGTTACGTTCGCGGCGCTCGGCACAAGTGCTTTGGTGTGGTTGGAGATGATGTTGAGCGCCAGTGCGCCAGCAACGCTTACCTTGCCTGAATCGCCGTCGGCTCCCGACTTGGCGTTAGCAACTGCGTGATGCTCGGCAAGGATGAAGAAGTCACCGTTCGAGGGGCTCCCTGGGAACGTCGTTCCGTGCGCGAACGGGCCCGTCGATTGCACGTCCCAAGTAGATGTGCCGTCGTTCCACTTGTAAACACCAGGAAGGAAGTGGATCCGTAGCACCGCCGCGCCATCGTCGGGGGTCCCCGTGCAACCGGTGATCCCAGTGAAGGAGGTTGCAGTCTTGCCTGAGTACAAACAGGTTCCGTCGATGCCGTCGGCTTTGAACTTTCCGCTCGATGCGAAGTTCGTTGTGTCGGCTACATTCAATGTTCCGCCCACAACCTGACCGCCACCGCTGACAGTTGTGCCGGTCGTTGAGGTGATTGTCGCTTTGTCTTCAGGGGTCCCAGTGCAACCCGTGATGCCGGTTATCGAGGTGGCCGTCTTGCCGGTGTATGTGCAAGTCCCGTCGATGCCCGATCCAGTGAAGGTTCCTGCTGAGGGGAATGCGTTCGCATTCTTGACGGTTAGCGATCCGCCCCCAACGCTCTGACTTGCGCCATCAACCTTGGTTGAGGCTGGCGCGCCTTCGGTCAGATGGAAGAGATCTTCGTCCTCGGGGGACTCTGGGAATGATGCGCCTTCGTCGATGGACTTCCACTCGCCGTCTTTGAAGATCTGGACGGGGTCTTTGCCTGTGTCCCTCATCAGGGCCTCGACGGTGAGCCCGGTCGACGAGAGAGTTGAGTTGCCAGTTGATGCGATGTTCTCGATGTCTACTTTGTTCACTGCAACAGCTGCTCCGATGTTAACCGTCGTCGGAGGATCTTTGTTGCCGGTGGCTGAACCATCAGCATTCGTGAAGCCGTCTGTGTTTGCGGTTGACTTGAAACGGATGAGGCCACCGGAGATCAGAGTCAATCCTGGGTTGGCGAATGCTTTCGACTGCGAGTGCAGAACATTGATCGCGATGGCGGCCGCTACGCTTACAGCCCCGTCACCGCTCGATGAGTTGGGGTTGGAAGACGAGCTCGACGAGTCTTGCGCACCATTGCGGTTGGCGGCTGCGTCGCCGGCCCCGCGCTGATCGTTCCCCTTACCGTTCACGTCTTTGCCCGACCCGTCGCCTGAGCCACCGTCGCCCTTAGCACCGCTGGCACTTGCTTTCGCATCAGACGTCGCCGTCGATGCACCATTCACGACGAACGAGATGAGTCCAGCAGCCGTGATGCTTCGCGCGGTTGAAGCGAAAACTTTGTGATTTGCGATAGTTAGAGCGAGAGCGGCCCCAACAGCGGCGGTACTGCCCGCTGCGTCACCTTTCGCCGTGGATATGACCGATGCGTCCTGAGTCGCATTCGCGTCGAGCTTTCCGGTGAGAGTCAGAAGCGACCCGGTCCCTATCGTGGCAAGGGTGGTGACGTTCGAGATCGAGATCGCAGGCACCGGAACGAACACGAACGTCCCGCCCGAGGCCCCGTTCTCGGCGTCGGTGGTCATGGCGTCGGTAGAAGCGGCCGTCAGAAGCAGGTCCCTTGCGCCGGTGAGCGAGGAACCGTCGTCCAAGGTGGCCCCCGCAGTGTCGTTGACGACGTTGATCGCCACGGAAGCACCGATACCTACGCTGCCTCCCCCGCCTGGGTCTTTCACAGAAAGTGCCTTGTCGGTTTCGCTTAGCAAGGAAGTGGCGGTAAGTGAAACGTCTTTCAGGCCCCCGCCCAGAAGAACGATCACCGCGGTTGGCTTGAGTGACGCCACCGTGTTCGATGTAAGTACGGAAACGGCGAGGGAGCCGGCGACTCCAACGCTCGAAGCGTCACCGATCCCAGACGTGCTTGTAACCGTGAATGAGTTGGTGGAGGGATCGACTGCCTCGAGAACGAGTTTGTTCAAGGTCAGATTCACTGCTTTGTCGATGAATGCCGCGGTAGTGAAGTCGGCTACTCCAACCGCAACTGCAACACCAACAGCGCTGCTCGAATTGGAAACCGTGCTGCTGCCGTCTGCACCAGTTGAAACTTTGCGCTTCGAACCAGCGTGAAGTTTCTGCTGACCGCCGGTTGTGATTATCGATGGCGTGCCACTCGTTGGTGCGATGTAGGACTTAGCGGTGTCGGAGATGTAAGTGAATGCCAGAGCGCCTGCGAGATTCACATCGCCGTCGGCAGTCTTTGCGTTGCCATCGCTTGCCGCGGGCTTCTTCGTTCGGTTGTTCGCAGTGTCGTCGTTCGCAGAAGAGCCACCTGCACTAGCTTTCGCAGTCGTTGTGACGGTTTGATCGGTATCGGAGTTGAGCGTCAGGCTTCCCGCAGTGATTGGCGTTGCGTTGGTGCTGTCTATGAACGCCTCAGTGTCGGAGATGATCACTGCTACGGCGATGCCCGCGCCTTTGCCCGCCCCCGACCCGTCACCGTTGGAGAGGATCGAAGAGGTCGTGAGGGCCGTTATCAGAATCGCCTTGCCGGGGGCCGAGATGGAACTGGTGCCAGACAGTTGCGATTTGGCCGTTGAGATGAGGTTCGTGGCAACAACGGAAGCGTCCTTCGAATCATCTGAGTTGCTGGTTTCGGCGGCCGTGGCACTAGCGACGATGGCGATCACGCTGGCCAGGGTCACGTCGCCCGTCGCAACTATGGAAGATGCCCCATGCAGGTTGACCAATGCGCTGTAGATGAGCTGCAATCCGGAATGTGTGACACCAGAGGAACTGCCGGTGTTCGTGATCCCCGAGTCCGTACCCGCCGTGGCGAGCAGTTGGATCGTGTTGCCCAAGATGCTTGCTGAATCGAGGTCGATCGAGCCTTCCACACCCAGAAGGGTGGAGGTGATACCTGTGACCGTGGTTCCGTCATCCTTAGCAACCGCATTGAACGTGACGTTGCAAAGGCCGAGTGCGCAGCCCCCACTCGTTGGGTTCACGTTGATGGTTACGCCCGATTTAAGGATGATCTTCTCGGCGTTCACCGTGAGGTTGGTGCTTGGGACTATGTAATCGCTCGCGAACTCAACGGTGTCCGCTGCGGCTCCGCCGTTGATGGTGAGGTCGTTCAGGCCTGAGATCGCGAAATAGTGCAGTTCTGCGAGGTCGAAGCTATCCGTTGGGTCGCGGTCGACGATCTTGATGTTGCCTGTGGGGCAATCGCCTCCCGTGCACGCGGTGACCCTCAGCAGGTCTTTCTTGAGGACGAAGGCGCTGTCCTCGCCGTTCATGACTACGCTTGCAGCGCTGATGTCGACCGGCTCGAGCCCCGAATAAAAAAGTGGATGCGAGTCGATGACGAGCCATCCGGAATCGGCGCTGATGGGGCTGGCTATGACCTTCGTGCCCGCAACGGCCAATGTGTCGAACCCTCCGGGCCCCCCGTCGATGACGCCGGAGATCGTGGCGCCTGGGGCAACGACAAAGTTGTCGCGGTTGCCTGATGCTCCGACCAGGTTCTCGATGTGAGTGAAAGTGAGGCCCAATACACTCCCGGACCCCGGCCCGGTCACGTTCCAAGTTGAGTCGATCGTCGGCCCTGAAAGCGTGTCGACGCCGTTTCCGCCATCGAAGGAAACGGCCACCGGAAGGGTTCCCCCGGCTACGAAGCTTAGGAAGTCGTTCAGGTTTCCGCCGATAAGCCTGAGGTTGCTAACCCCAGAAAGGGAGATGGCATCGCTCGCTCCTGCTTCCGCCAAGGACGCCTTGCCCGAACCGAAGGAAAGGACGGTATTCCACGCTGCGCCCGGGGCTAGAACGGCGGTCCTTGACCCCGAAGAATCGGCAAGCCAGTGCGTACCGACCACGGCGAGCGGCACGCTGACCGCACCAGCCTGGTTGTTGCTTTGGATGATCAGCTGGGCCAGATGAGCTCCAGCGATCCCAGGCACGGCCGTGATTTGAATCGTCGCGGTCTGGCCTGGGGCCAATGACATAGGGATGGTTGCGTTGGTGAGGAAACTCGCCGCATCACCGGTGACGCTCACCGACGAGATATTCAACACGGTGGTCCCCGAATTGCCGATGGTGATGCCCTGAGAGGCGGGCGAACTGACATTTTGGGTGCCGAAATCGAGAGAGCTTGGCGCGCCAGTTAAGTGAGCCGCCACACCAGTACCCGAGAGCGGGACGGTTGCGGGGCCCCCAGCGTTCGTTTGGATAGTCAGGACATCCGAGACCGAGCCTTCAGTTGTTGGGCGGAAAACGACATCGACCGAGGCTGTCTGCCCAGGAGCAATCGTGAGAGGGAAGGAAACACCTGAAACGGAAAATGCCCCCCCGGTGGGAACGGTCGCGGAGTCAATGATCAGGTCGGCATCGCCGCTGTTCGTGATGAAAAGTTTGCCTGGTCCGCTCGATCCAACCTCGATGCTTCCAAGATCGAGCGACGAGGGACTGATGCCAAGTACCGGGGACCCTGTTGGGGCCGCCGATGCGGGTGCCGAGGCAGCGGGAACATCGCGCACCTCGCCTGGGGCCAGCGTTGGAGACATCAAGCCAGAGTCGGTGTGGCTCATTCCGAGCACATGCCCCAACTCGTGCCTTACGACAGTTAAAAGGTCGATACGTTGTGATGCATCGTCCGGATAAACCGCCGACCACCCAAATCCAGCTGCGGTTGGGTCGATGGTGACGACATTGCCGTCTTCATGGCCGAATTCAGGATCAGCCAGGTCGGCGATCTGAAATGTCACCGAACTGAAATCGGCGTTCGCGTCGACGTTGTGCCAGTCGGCCTCGGCTTGCGCAACTGCTCCATCTAATTGCTGCTGCGTCAGTGATTGATCCGCAACAACCGAGGGTGCAGAAGTCGCCGAGATCTGCGCGTGCGCGGTATCTGCAGAACCGTATCGGTTCAGAGCTCTCGACAAGATCACAGCGATCTCAGAAGGAGTGAACTCGCTCGAGATGTTTCTGATCTCGGCGCGCACAGCTCCACCGAATCTGAGATTCGTGGACAAGATCGTCTTTGCTAGAACGCGAGAGGCAACAAGTGTGAACTCGTTTTTGGAAAGAGAAAGACGCCGGGCGAGTCGCACGTCGTCTGGTGTTGCAAGTGGTTGATGCTGACGCTCTACCGTGAGCATCTCTGATACGAACAGAGCTCTTACATCGTTCGCCTTTACGATCTTCGAAGACAAAGCAGCGTTTACATCTTGCGCTGCCAATGCAGCAAGCGGTTTGAGCGGCAATGACGAAACGATAAAGACGGACGTAGTAAGAAGGGCTAACAAACGAAAACGCTGGGGAGAAAGCGCTATGCGCCGAGGAGCGGCCGTAACGAAGGCGGCGCTTTGATCGTTTGACTCTTTGTTGAGCGGATCTACGTTGAGTAAGCGCGCCGATGAAAGATCGGTGGCACGGTGCCTGCGAAACAAACTGCCCCCCCGCGCGTGATGCGCATTTCGTTGTCTGGGTGACTAACCCTTTTTACCTAGTCACCACTTTCGGTGGGCGAGTTTTACAGTCTACGAGTAGGTTCTGTCAATCAGGTTGCCCCATTTTCCCGTTTTCATTTGGGCACAAACCCCGAAAAATTCGGCAGCGGCTGTCTCTACTTCAAGTTGAGGGTACGCGTCTACCAGGACGTTCGCGCGTTCAACCCCCCGAATCCATCCCGGAAGTCTCAAGGGGATCGGCGAAGCGGGTCCACCTCGTCCCGGGCATCGCACCGGGCCTCCCCATGCAAACCTGGTCGACGCGATCTGCGCGAACAGTCAGATGTGTTGCAGACTCGCGAAATGGCCGACGACACCGATACGCGAACCGACAGCGCCGGATCTTTCGCGCGAAGTCTCTTCACTCCCCTTCCGAAGTTCTATGACTTGCTCGAAACGATCCTCTCGCTTGGTCAGAACGCAAGATGGCGCGGCCGGATGATCGAGAAAGTTCTGCAGGTGCATCCATCTGTTGTGCTCGACGTTGCAACCGGTACCGCAGGGGTAGCGATTCAGTTGTGCGATGACGTGGAGCGCGTTGTCGGCATCGACATCACTCACGCGATGGTTGCGATAGGAAAGAAGCGCATCGCGGATAGAGGTCTTGCTGACCGTATATCTATATCGATCGGTGACGCGCAGCGATTGCCGTTTGAAGATGAGAGTTTCGACGCACTCACATTCACATATCTCTTACGTTACGTGCAGGACCCTGCGGCAACGATCGCAGAGCTTGGCAGAGTAACCAAAGCTGGCGGGCGCATGGCGAGCCTCGAATTTTCAGTGCCGTCCAATATTTTTTGGCGCGCGCTGTGGTTCGTTCATACGCGACTCGTGTTACCACTCGCCGGGTTGCCATTCGGAAAGGGCTGGTTCGAGGTCGGACGCTTCCTGGGGCCGAACATCCAAGCTCACTACAAGCGATATCCGATCGATCAACATGTGCAAGATTGGCAGAGGGCTGGGTTCGATGAAGTTGGCATCGCTTCGATGAGTTTGGGTGGCGGGCTCGTGATGTGGGGAACCAAGAAGGGTGGATAACGAAGAGGTAAGACCGGCCTTCTATGCCGCTCGTCAGGGGACTGTGAGCGATTGGTGGACGCTGCTTCACCCTCCTTACACCGCCTGGCACCTTTCTTACGTGCTGATAGGGGCGGGTCTTGCCCCTCATATCGACCTTAGGAGGCTCGCGGCGACACTCGTTGCGTTCTTCCTTGCGGTCGGCATCAGCGCACATGCCCTCGATGAGCTGAACGGTCGCCCCCTCAAGACTCGGATCGGTGACAAGGGTTTGTGGATCGCATCGGTTGTCGGGCTTTTGGGGGCCATATCCCTTGGGGCATTGGGAGCCATACAAGTCAGCGTGTGGCTGCTGGCGTTCATCCCAGCGGGCGCCTTCCTTGTATTGGCTTACAACTTGGAATGGTTCGACGGACTTTTCCACTCCGACTTCGTCTTCGCCGCCGCCTGGGGAAGCTTCCCCGTTCTAACCGCGGCGTTCGCCCAGAAGGGATACGTCACATTCGCTGAAGCGTTGGCGGCCGTGGCTGCCTTCGGTCTGTCGGCGGCGCAACGAACACTCAGTACACCCGCACGCTCGATGCGACGCCAGGTCATTCGTTTCGAAGCAACAGTCACTACTGCAGACGGTTCGCGTGCGTTCAGTCGCCAAGATCTCATCGAACCTTTGGAGCGCGCACTTAGGATCTTGTCCTGGACTGTGCTTGCCCTCGGCCTCAGCCTCGTCACATCGAAAGTCATGCGATGAACGGCGCAACTCGTTCACTGCCAGACGTAGATCTATGCTGAGCGTTGCCGTTACCTCACAATCCCCCGCTAACGTTCCGAGTCGCCAACGGATGGGAGTAGGAAGTGCATAGATTCGAAGGAGAAACGGTGGTTATAACCGGTGCGGCTTCAGGCATCGGGGCCGAGATGGCGAGGCTGTTCGCAGTTGAAGGAGCCTTCGTTGTTGGTGGCGACATCATGCCCGACGACATCCCTGGTGACGGTATGAAGGTGCGGGTGGATGTGTCGAACGAGGACGACGTTGCGGCGCTCATCCGGCAGGCCCAGGACAAAACCGGTCGCCTCGACATCCTCTGCAACAATGCGGGCATCGGGTCCACCGCGGACCCCATATCTTGTTCGCTCGAGGAATGGGACCGAGTATTCTCGGTGAACGTTCGCGGCGTCTTCCTCGGAACAAAGTACGCGCTGCCCATCATGCTTGGGCAAGGAAGAGGAGCCATCATCAACACGGCATCGATCGCCGGCCTCGTTGGCCTAAGGGACCGCGCCGCGTATTGCGCAAGCAAAGGTGCGGTGGTCACTTTCACGAAACAGGTTGCGGTTCAATACGCAGGCACGGGAGTACGGTGCAACTGCGTCTGTCCGGGGACGGTCGACTCCCCCTGGGTCCAACGTTTGCTTGACGAAAGCGACGATCCGTCTGCCATGCGCGATGCGTTGGTCGCCCGCCAACCTGTTGGCAGGTTGGCTGAACCCCGGGAGATCGCGGCTGCCGCGCTTTACCTTGCCTCCAAAGACGCTGAGTTCATTACCGGTACGTCTCTTGTGATCGACGGAGGACTGCTTGCCGGTTGACCTGGCCAAGACCACATCCGAGCCATGACGAAATTGCGAAAGCGGCTTTGGGTCGACGAGGCTTCGGTCCCCATGCGCGACGGGACATCGCTCTTCGCAGACGTGTGCGTTCCCGATGACGGCAAGCGGCATCCTGTCTTCTTTATCAGGACCCCTTATTCGCGATCAGCATCAAGGGCTGTTTGGGATCCGGTGATACTCGCAGCCAATGGCTGGGCGGTCGTATCCCAAGACGTCAGGGGCTGCTTCTCGTCGGAGGGAACATTCCAACCATTCCACCAAGAGATCGGCGACGGTTACGACTCGGTGAAATGGTGCGCTTCGCAGCCTTGGAGTAACGGCAACGTCATAACGGCCGGTTGGTCTTACCCAGGAGCGGCGGCGCTTTTAGCCGCCGTTGGCAAACCCAAAGCATTGAGAGCGGTTGGAGCAGCGATCACAGGGTCCGATTACGCCGAAGACTGGTTCTGGGAGAGGGGCGTCTTGAAGCAGGGATTCGCCCAAGCTTGGGCTACCAACCTCGCTGCGGGGATGCCATGGCGATCCATGCAACATCGATTGAAAGCTCTTGGCATGACCGATAACTGGCGAGCCTTGTACGACAAACCCCTCGGAACATCATCGGTGGGTGAGATGTTCGAGCCATACCTTAGATGGATGGACCCACATGACAAGTCGTACTGGCACCCCATCCGGCTAACGAGGCATCATCGAAAGATGGATGTTGCCGGTTTTCACGTGGCCGGTTGGTACGACATCTTTTGCGAGGGAAGCATCGCGAACTACCTGGGTCTCAAGAACAAAGCTCCAACAGGATACGCGCGCGATTCACAACGGTTGATCATCGGTCCCTGGACCCACGACGCGCTCTACATGCGGAATGTGGGACAGGCCGACCTCGGTATCCATGCTTTGGGCATCGACGTCCCCGACAAGATGCAGGCCTGGCTCAAGCGAGCGGCCGAAGGCAAGCCAGTGAAGAGTGGAGTTCGAGCTTTCATGCTGGGCACCAACATATGGAGGGAGTTCAACCAGTGGCCGCCGCCGAGCAAGCCGATCGCCTTGTATCTCGGATCGCGCCTCGGTGCCAACTCGCTGAACGGCGATGGTGCTCTTTCCCGTCATGTGCCCACGGCGAGCGAAGATCATTTCATCTATGACCCTTTCGACCCAGTTCCGACTTTGGGAGGACGGGGCCTGGATCCGGTCATTCAGATGTCCGGCGCGTTCGATCAATGGAGCGTCGAGTCACGCGATGACGTTCTCGTCTATACAGGTGATCGGTTAGAACGCGATTTGATCGTCGCAGGAGAAGTGATCGCATCGATAACGTTCGCAACCACAGGACAGTCGGCAGACATCACGGCGAAACTCGTTGATGTGTACCCCGACGGCAGCACACTGAATGTATTGGACTCGGTGCAACGGGCCACGTTCAAACCAGGCAAGCCGAGGACCGTAGAAGTGAAACTTGGGAACATCGCCGCGGTCTTCGTTGCTGGCCATCGCGTCCGGCTGCAGGTCTCGTCTTCGAACTTCCCAAGACTCGACCGCAATCCTTCAACCGGGGTGCCTTCTCCTGCCGCCACCGCCTTGAAAGGAGCCAGCCAAACCGTCTTCGTCGGCGGGATCAAGCCATCCTTGATCAGTCTGCCCGTCCTCGCCCGTTAGACGCGGGGAGTTGCATAACGCTGACCGGGAACCAGTGCCCACCAATCTGGACGGCCCGGATCACGATCGTAGGGGTAACCGCCAAGTTCCTTGAACAGCTCGGAGTACCGGGCGAATCTCTCAGGATCAAGGCGAACCCCTAGACCGGGGCCCTCGGGAACCGAGATGTTTCCGTTCTCGTACTTCATCAACCCGCCCTCGATGACATCGTCAGTGAGGTGGTGATAATGCGCGTCCGCCGCGAACCTAAGATTGGGAAGCAATGCCCCGAGGTGAAGCATGGTCGCTAATTGGATCCCCAGTTCCCCGCTTGAGTGCACCGCGACACCCCACTGGAACGTCTCGCAAACTTGCCCGGCCTTCAGGGCTTGCCGGAGGCCTCCCCAAAAGGTGGTGTCCAGCAAGATCACATCGATCGCTTCTGTCCTTATGCACTGAGCGAGCTGTTCGAAGTTCACGACCACCGTATTAGTGGCAGTTGGTATCGAGATGCGGTCCCTCACGCGGCGCATGCCCTCCATCCCAAAGACGGGATCTTCGAGATAGTCGTTTCGCAGATCTGCGATCCTTTGCGCAACCCATATCGACTCTTCCACCGTCCACATCGCATTCGGATCGAGTCGAACGTGATCGTCGGGGAATGCTTCCGCCACTGCCCTGAAAACATCGACATCGTGTTCAGGCGGGAAGTAGCCACCCTTTAACTTATGTGTGGAAAATCCGTGTTTGATGACCAATTCCTTGGCGTGCGTGACCATCTCTTCAGGGGTTTCTTCCCCACCCACACCCGTCTGCTCGTTGGGATATCGAAAGAATAAGTACGAGGCGAAAGGGACCGACTCTCTGAGGGCTCCCCCCAATAGATCGCAAACCCTCATGCCAAGGGAAAGCCCCATGAGGTCTAGGCATGCGAACTCGAGAGCAGCATGCAACTGCATCCGGTTGTTATACAAAGATGCAGTTGGGTTCATGAGTTTCCAACGCAACGCTTCAAGGTCGAATGGATCGTGCCCTATCACGTATTCCTTGAGTCCTTTGAATGCGATCTCTGCCGACTCTCCGCCGCCTCCCATCTCGCCGAGTCCAACTAAGCCCTCAGACGTTTCTACCTCGACGATGGTTCTTACGAACCTGCCCCAATGTGCTCCGGTCGCATGGCGAAGAGGCGCCTCGAGCGGAACCGTGACCGGCGTTGCCCTAACATCGGTTATGACACCTGCGGGACTCTTCTTCATCAAGTCCCTCCGATCGTCGAAAGAAGTCCACCGTCAACTAACAACGATGCCCCCGTGATGAAGGAAGAATGAGGACCGGCAAGGAATGCAACCGCTTGACCAACTTCGGACGGGGCGGCGACGCGCCCCATCGGATGCATGTGACCCCATCTTTCGATCGCCTTGTCGGGATCGTCGGCGAACAAAGCTGCTGCGTCTCTCAGCATCGGAGTATCGACTGAACCCGGCAGGATGGCGTTCACTCTGATGTCGGGTGCATGGTCAACTGCCATCGCGCGCGTAAGAGCTACGACCCCTCCCTTACTGGCCGCATATGCCGCGACGCCTCGCTGGGCGGCTAGAGCTTGCACAGAGGCGATGTTCACGATCGATCCGCCCCCTGCCGCCATGATGGCGGGGACCGCGTACTTCGACATCAGGAATATCCCTTTGAGATTCACGCCAAGGACTTCGTCCCACTGTTCCTCAGGCGCTTCGACGACGCTTCCGTATCGTTGTATCCCGGCGCTGTTGACCAAGATGGAAACCTGGCCCAGTTTCTTGACCGCGCTGGCAACCATGCGTTTAGCATCAGCAGAAGAAGAGACATCGCCTTTGACAAAGACCACTGGCGCAGTAGAACCGGCTAACCCTTTAACAGCGGCCCTGCCAGCCTTGTCGTCAGAGTCGCAGATGGCGACGCTCGCCCCCTCCGAAGCTAAGGCATGAGCTGCGGCAAGACCGATACCCTTCCCGGCCCCGGTAACTATCGCGACCCGGCCTTTCAATGCACCCTCGTTTCGCGGGCGACTCGCCGCTGCACTCATATCTTTGGGTACCGAAGGGCAAGGCCTTCAACGCCCCAATCGCACACCGACAAGTGCCACCTGCCGAGGTTGCCGGTGACGAACCTTCTTCGATCGTCCCCGATGAAAACACCGTTAGTTGGGGCGGAAAGAAGGGTTCCCTCCGCATCTTCGGCAACGATCTCGACCTCGCCGACCGCGGATACTCGATAGATGCGATCCGGACGGTAGCAGCAAACATAGGCGTTGCCGTTGACGTCAAGAGCAATTCCGTCGGGGACCGAGCCGGGCAATTCGGCGATCACCTCACGCTCTCCCGCGGACCCATCTTGCTGGATCGGGATGCGAACCAACCCAGGAGTGCAAGATTCCAAAACCAACAGACTCTTTCCGTCCACAGACAAACACGATCCATTCGGAAAGTTGGTGGAAGCCTCGCTCCAAACGCTTGTAGTTCCCGCTGCGTCGATCCGGAAGATGCAACCGTCATCGCCCTTCCAGGTCCCCGAGTCCGTGACATACAAGTTGCCAGTTTCGTCGAAAGCAGGCCAATTCGGATTCACCATCTTGCGATCGTTGGTGCCGGACGAATAGACCTCGACACTGCCGCTTTCGGGATCGACCTTGAGCATCTGGCGACGGCCGACGTCACAGCAATAAAGAATGCCACCGGCGTCCGCGCAGAGACCAAGCATGAAGCCTCCCGTTGAGGCGACTTGGGCAACGTTGGGTTCATCGACATCGATCCGATACACCTGACCGGCTTCCCCCCCTGCGAACAATCTGCCAGAAGCATCAACACAAACACCTTCTGGGTGATCGAGTCCTTCCACTAGAACGCTGAATCGGTTTGCATCGACCATGGCAGCATCATATGAGGTCATTTCAAAAATGCCTCTCTGAGGTTTGGCATTGCGGAGAAGGAAGAGAACGGCTTACCTCTCGCGAAATCAACGTTTGCAGAAAACGTGAAACCTCTGCGGTCGAATACCAAAGGCGTCATCGGCATCTGGTCGCAAACTATCGTTTCGGCCCGCGCGTAGTCGAGCCGCCTGTCGGCGTCGTCGGCATCTTTGCGAGCGGTAAGGATGGCTTCATCGAGGTCGCGCGAACTGAAACGACTCAGGTTGTCGCGACCGATGGAATCGCTATGGAACAAGGGGAAGATGACTGCATCGGCGCTGGGATACCTGGGGGACCACGCGTATCTGAAGACGCCGTCGAATCCCGAGCCCTTCGTTCCTTTCGCCAGGTAGTCCTCCCATTGCATCGGCATCATCGCTGGTTCGATACCGAACGCGGCTTGAAGCTGGGTCGCGATCGAATCCATCAGCTGGGAGTTAGCGAACTCGTCGTTGTAATAGAACTTGACCTTGACTCCCGAAAGAGACACCTTCGCCTTGGAAAGCAACAAACGAGCCTGTTCGAGATTTGGTTTTGCTCCGACATCTGCCGCGCATCTTCGCGACGTTGCGCTCTCGATCGAGGCAGGTATGAAACGATCGGCGGGTACCCTCTTGTGCTGGTAGACATTCGAGGCCACCGCCTCCCGATCGATCGCCAGGCTGATCGCCCGCCTCACCGTGGGTTCGTCGAATGGGGGAAGTGAGGTTGGAAAACCGAGTAACTCAACTTGAGTCGTCAGCGCCATCGGCCCGCCCTGGCCTGAAACAACCTGGGCGATGGACACATCAGCTGGTATGGGTCCTCCAGCAGACGTGAGTTCGAAGATCACGCCACTCGCGTATCCGTCTCCACCAGAAACGAATGCAGCATTCTTGCCGTAATAGGAACCGAAGCGATCGAGAGTTATCGTGTTGCCGGTGAATGCGGATCTCAGTTTGTATGGTCCGGCACAGACAGGTTTCGCTTCGAAAGCATGCGGATCTCTTTCGACCTCCTCATGCGGCACGGGTGACAAAGCCGGATCGGCAAGGGCTCTATAGAAGTCTGCGAACGGGCGGTCGAGGTCGATCTCAACTGAATGGTCATCTACGATCTTCACTCCCGACAGACGCTGCCTCAGATGGTCGTCCCTGGTCTGAAGATCGCCGTGGACGAAAGGAAAGCCAACAACGTTCCTCAGCAGATCCGAAGCCAAAGACGCGAACTCTAGCGACGCCACCCTCGACAGCGTGTAACCGATGTCGTCGGCTACAAGCTGTCTTCCATTCTGGAACATGACGTTCTTCCTGATCTTCACAAAGAGCTTCCTGCCGTTATCGGTGACGGTCCAACCTTCTGCGATCGCCGGCCGTGGCCTTCCGCTTACCGGGTCGAGCATGATCAATTGATCGCACATCATCGATGCGACAAGCTGGCCGTTTGGCTCGTGGACGCTGCCGGGATCGATGCCGTCGGGCTGACCAATCGCTACCGTGAGGACCCCTCCGCGATGTGTTTGCTTGGTGGCATCTGGTGAGATGACTGCCTTGTCGGCTGTGCGCGTGCAACCCACGAAGGGCAGGAATGCCAGGAAGGCAAAACAGATGCTACGGATCATCCCGGCTCTTTCGGAAGAACATCGATCGTTGAGATGTTGTTGATGGTCACAGAGTCCAAACCATCGGTTCCCGAGAATCGCAGATCGTCCTTCACAACAAGGGCCCCATACTCGGTCGCCAAGAAATAGTGACCGGTGAATTGCAGGTCCTTTCCGGGTCCCACGATCTGGCCGGTCGTAACCTCTATGTCCCATGCGTCGAGATGGTGGCCGCATGCATCGATCAAGCTCTTGCCGTCAACCTGGGCCTCCAGGACCATTGAGGTACCTTGTGATGCATCGCTGCCGCTAGATCTGTATTTCCGGCCGACCAAAGAATTGGTCTCATCCTCAAGGTTCGTGCCGAACTCGCGTGCAGGGAAAGGCATCAGCGTGATCGGTGGACTTGGGGTGAAGCTATCGAAGCCGTTCTCTCTTGGAGTCACAACTTGAGTCATGAACACTCCCCTGTTAACGCTATCTGGGTTATTCGTGACGTGATAACTCGTTGTCGTTTCGGTGCCCCCCAGACCGATCGAAACCATGAAGTCGTAATCACCATTAGACGCAGGTACTACATCGTGCACACGCCGCGTTATCTGCGGAGGGTAATCACTTGTGCCTTTACCTTGGGTCCTAAAGAATCCAGAGTTGCGATATGGATACACGGCGTCTAACGGGGGCTTCTTGGCCGAGTCGAAGGCCACCAGTTCTGCGGGAGCCTGTGGATCGGCGACCGGGCAAGCAGGAGGTGGCGCAGGGGGAACGAACCCTGTACCAAACCGTGGTATCGCAGGCTCGATGAAGCCGGGAAAACCAAGGGGACTCAGGTTGATATTGCTGGGTCCCAATGGTGGCTCTGCCTTGTTCTGCTCGCCCAGAACGATGTCGACGGCGACCTCTTTGGTGCCGATCTCAACCGGGATGTGAGGGCCACACGCTGACAGGCCCACGAGCGAGCACAGCATCGCAATACCCAGGAAGGGTCGGGGTTTGTTCATGCGTCGCCACCTCGGCGTGGGTCATAAGTACTGGTTAGTACTTCGGGCACCTCGGCATCGCCCGATCTGAAACGGAGAACGTCGAGGAATACCTTCGACGAATCGACGAAACTCTTGCGGCTGACGAGTAACTGCATATACGCGCCTCCAGGCGCGAACCACAGGAGCACCTGCTGTTCGGGAAGCTGCATCGACCAAACCCTCTCGGCCCCCAGTCGCCTAAGGGTGAATCGGCCAGACCCGATCGAGTGCAAGATCGCATCTTTGATCTCGGGGTCCTGCGTGTCGATGTTCTGCTTGAAGGGTGCGATCTGAATCGAACCCTGGATAACGGAGCCTTGTCGGATGGTGAACACTCTGCCCTGTCCAACCAACGCACTGCCACCTGCCTGCTTGTAAGCGATCTCGGCTTTTGGTTCTCTTCTCAATTCGTACTGACCGGCCATCAGCGGCGCCAGCTTGGCGGGCAGCGATCGCGTTTTGGAGATCCCAATGCCATCGCTGGCGCATGCTGCGAACAACACAAAGATACTGAGCCATGCTGGCAGGATCCTTCTCAAAGAGGTTCGCTTCTTCTCGCCAGAGACGCGCTCGGGTGTGTGACGCCATGGGTTGGGTAATTCAGAAGAGAATGGATCGCGAAGCGACGCCCTCGATCCGATGGCAACGAGACGGTTGAATGCCGGGGCCCCCTTTCGCATGCGGCGTGCGATCGACTGTGCCATCTCTTCCGCTGAACGCACATCATCGACGCGAAGATCACGCTGCAGGTCGCCCCACAAGCTTCGAGTGACCAGCCATGCAAGTTCTTCGTTCTCATCGTCATCATCCATCGACGCGATGAACTCGATCGGGGTCATGCTGGGTTTCCCGATGTTGAGGTCGGTTGCCGCATCACGCAGCTCCGCATACGCGACCATGATCCGCCCCTTCAACCCAACTTTGTTCGCCCAGCTTCGGCGGAGAGGGCGTCTGAGGCCTTTTGCCAGGCCGGGCAGTGCCCACCAAGCCAGCGCGATCGCGAGGGCGAGCAGCAGACCTATACCTATCCAGTAGCGGGCGATCAAGTAGAAAAGACGCACTGTCCTTAGTTTGATGGGAACGTAAACAACAAGGCCGAGGTCTTCGGTAGGCTTGACGTTTGAGTTGGGGTTCTTCTGCTGGTCGGTGAGGCTCGACTTCGCATGCGGCGGTATCCCGACGATCGGAACCCATCCGAAACCTTGGAAGTACGCCTCAAGCCAAGATGCTCCGTTGCGAGGGTGGACCTCGTATCGTCCGGTGCCCTTGATATCTCCCGAGTAATAGCCGTAACCGATCCGTGAAGGTACCCCTGCCCATCTTGCGATCAGCGCCTCCGATGCCGTGATCTCAAATGGCGTCCCCTCGCGACCGGCGAGTAACTCGACGACACGGCGAGGAGAAACATCAACAGGGTCCCCGGCGCCAGCCGCGACCACCTTCTCGTAGAACTTAGCCCTAGCGAACTGAAGGCGGTCCCATGCTACGACAGGGGCGTTGGCGAGCAGACTCACAACTTCGTTCGGGGGCGTCGGGACCTGAAGGTATGGCTTCAAATCTTCGGATGGGGGCCCCGCCTTAGCCAGTTGCGCACCGCCCGGTGGGAGGGGGCTCGTTACCGTATACCTGAGTCCTTTGAAGGCTCTTCGGTCGAAGAGACGAAGCGTTTGGGTCCTTGGGTCGAATTGAGCATCGGCTCCAGAGATTTCGATCGAGATCGGCACGGCAACATCGGGGACCGAGTGCCCTTCGACATCGGCGATAGCAAAGTCCGACTTCTCGGTGCCCGACGATGTATCGATCTTAGACGCGTAACTGATCTCGGGCCGCTTCAGGTCCACGAACCTCGATGGATCGAACGGCGGAAGCAACCAAGATCTTCCATCGTACACATCAAGCACTCCGAGCCGCCAAGGACCAGGATGCGCGGAAGTTACTATGAAGAGCACGCGGTCCCCCGGAGCGGCCGCAGTATGGGGCTTCTGTGGAGGGACCACTCGTTGGCGCGCGGTATCCGGGAACAAGAACCCGGCATTACCCAGAAGGAACATCGCGATCAACAAGACGCCGATCATCGCAAAGCCACGCGCAAGTCGGCGCAACTCGAACCCGCTAGTACCATCCGCTTGCCTGGCCAGATCTGTGCCATATGCAACCGAGAGTGAAGCCATCACGAGGGCGATCGTCACCGAGCTCGTAACGACCTCTTTGTGTGGCGGTTGGACAAGAGCCGCCGCCATGATCACTGGCAAAGGCAGCACGACGCTGAGTTTGGTCCTGGCGGTCCCTGACGGAAGTGCAACTGCGGCCGAACTAAGTACCGCGAAGAATACGAAGATGACAAAGCGCCATCCTGGATCGAAAGAAATGGGCGGCTGCGCAAGACCGCCCGCCTTCAGCACTTCCAAAACCAGATGAGGAAGATTGGCGTTGCCTCCAGTAGCGAACGGAAGCACCAGGGCAGAACCCACGATCACGGCACCGGGAAGAACAAGTGCCTGAAACAGCGACGGCCTTTTCGATGCATAAGATGCAACCACCGAAAGAGCCCCAACCGCGCAGGCCGATATGGCGATCAGACGCGGGATTGCCCCGGTGAAGACCCCAGCCACCATCCATGCCGCAGCCGCGCTCGACAAGAATCCCGCCAGGCCGATGCGGACGATGCTCACAGGCTTTTCCTCTACCGCTGAACTCAGACTCATCATCTGATTCCCGCTCCGACCGTCCGGCTGAATGCGGCGTCGATCGGAGCGTCCGCTTGGAGTTCCACTAACTGGCATCCCAGGGCACCGGCTCTGTTCAAAGAAGCGGGATCCGATTCGTCGGTGAGAAGGTGAACGAACAAGATCGAGCCGCCCCGGTCCATCAGTAATTTCAGCATCCCCGCAGTTCGCTCATCGAGATGCGGGCTGACCAACACGTTGTGACTGTCGCGCCTTGGATCCACGAGCACTCTCTGGATCGCTTCTGATAATGGCTTGTTAGACCGTTTCAACTTCGACATCTCATCCAGGAACGTCATCTGTTTGCGCGAACCACGCAATCCCTCGGCGATCCGACCTGCTGAGGTCTCTAGCGTGACTGCGAAACCGTCCTTCAAGTGACGCACGCCAAGAGAGGCAGCCGCGCGCACGGCCGTCTCGAATGTGTCAGATGGATCCCCCTTGGTGTGCCATCTGGCGTCGTTGTCGATGATCAAGGTAACGCGGTCTGTGATCCCCTGCTCCGCTTCCCGCACAAGGTATCGCCCCGTTCTGGCAACAGCTCGCCATACGATGCGCCTGGGGTCGTCACCGGGGACGTAGTCGCGCATGCCGTAGAACTCGAACCCGGTTGGCCACGGTTTCGAGATCGGGGGCCTGATGGGCGGATCCTCCCATTCCCGGCTGAGCACCCGGTCATGGACCCGCTGAGTTGTCGGGTGGACGATAACCTTCTCGGGCTCTTTCAGGACAAGCCGGCTGCGTGTAAGACCGAAAGGATCGCTCCAGATCGCGGTCATGGGGCCGACATCCAACCACCCCCGAAGCCGGGGTGTGAAGGCATAAGAGTGCTTGATCGAACCGTTCGCAGTCAAAGAGGGAACCAGTACCCTCACCTTGTTTCCAAGAAGCGGCGAGAGCTCCTCCTCGAAAACTATCGAACCCGTTCGCCGGGTGGAGGTGAACTCGATCTCTACGGCAACCGTCTGGCCTTCTCGAACCCTTGAAGGTAGTTGGGATCTTCTCGCCGTGATAGCCGGTTTCCGCTTTCCGACGATGAACAGAACCACGAATAGTGTTGCCGCTCCGTAGACCATCAGGAACAACACCTTGCTTCCTATCAGCCTAGCGGCGATCCAGCCAACGAGGTCGATGGCAAGGAATGCAAGGCCACTTGGAGTTATGCCAGTTCTTCGTTCGATCGTCGCAACGATCCCGCGGCCCCTGTTCACCCCGCTTGAGTCGCGATACCCATGGGCACCTTCACTCTCCTAAGCAAACCATCGATGACATTTTCGACTGTCTCGTCTCGCAGAACTGCATCGGGGGCGAGTATCAGCCGGTGCGCCATCACAGGATGGACGAGGGCTTTCACGTCATCGGGCAGTACATCATCTCGGCCCTGCGAAGCGGCCAACACCCTCGATGCTCGCATCAACGACAATGATGCGCGGGTGCTTGCCCCGAGTTCCAACGACTTTTCCTCTCGAGTTGCATGCGTGATATCCACGATGTAAAGACGGATGGCCTCTGAAACGGTAACTCCTGTTGCCCAATCGATCATCTGCAGTACCTGCTCTGGTTCGATGACCGATCCAAGATCGAGGATCGCTTCCTTCTTGATATTGACGTTCAAGACTTCCGACTCGGAAGAGCGGTCTAGGTAACCGATCGACAGCTTGAACAGGAACCTGTCAAGTTGAGCCTCGGGCAATGGGAACGTACCGGACAGCTCAATAGGGTTCTGAGTCGCGAGCACGATGAAAGGGTCGGGCAGTTGGTAAGTTGTCCCGTCTGCCGTGATGTTCTTCTCGCCCATCGCCTCAAGGAACGCCGACTGCGTCTTGGGTGTTGCCCTGTTTATCTCATCGGCCAAAAGTACATTCGCGAATATCGGACCGGGGCGAAAGATGAAGTCTCCAGACTTGCGGTCGAGAACAGGCGAACCAGTTACATCCGATGGAAGAAGGTCTGGGGTGCACTGGATGCGTGAGACCTTAGCGTTGATCGTCTGAGATATAGCCCGGGCCAGCATGGTTTTGCCGGTTCCAGGAACATCCTCTAGAAGGACGTGGCCTTCAGCGAAGAGGGCGACAAGAGCATTGCGGATCACATGTGTCTTGCCCTTGATGACTTTCTCGATGTTGGCGAGCATGTCGTCGAAGGTTTTCTTGAATGCCAGCCTATCCATCTCTTCATGGCGACGTTTCGTCATTTCTCTCCCTTACCGTTTCATAGAAGGAACACCGGCTGGCTCGCCGGATCTCGTGATCACGCTCATGCTGGTTCCCATGTAACTGCTGACAACTTGAGGGTCATTTACAACGTCGTTGGGCAGGCCCTGCGCAACTACACGACCAAGCACCATGGCAACCAGTCTGTGCGAAAGGGAGGTCACCAAAGGGATGTCGTGCTCGATGATCAAGATCCCACAACCGGTCTGCCTCACTAACCGCCTGAGCACGGGCCCTAGCTGTTCGGTTTCAGCCTGAGCCAAGCCAGAGGATGGCTCATCGAGCAAGAGTACTTTGGGAGCCGACGCCATGATGCAAGCGATATCCACGATCCTTCTGGTTGCAGTTGAAAGCTCTCCTACGAACTTATTCTGATAAGCGTCGAGCCCCAAGATCTTGATCAGATCATCGACCTTGCGGTACGTACGCCTCTCTGCACGTCTTACCGACGGACTCCAAAACGCGCTTGCAAGCATCGACTCTTTATCCAGTTCCTGTTCGAACGCGACCGCGATGGCCTCGCGCGCCGTCATCGAGGGGAAAAGCTTTGCGCTTTGGAATGATCTACCCAGACCGACGCGGGCCCTTGCGTCCGGGCTGAGGCGTGTAACGTCATTGCCTTCAACCAACACCATCCCCGAAGATGCCTGCGCCACTCCGCTGATCGCATCGAACAGCGTCGTCTTTCCGGCTCCGTTCGGCCCGATGATGCCTACGATCTCGCCCTGCGCAAGCGAGATAGACACATCCGTAACGGCAGCGATGCCCCCATAAGAAACGCTCAGGTCCGACACTTCCAACGAAAGAACCGACGTCTCAGCACTCGCGCGAGCAGATGCACGCTCCGAACTGCCGGGCCCCCCGGCCGCACCTGATAGGAATACCGAACGCATCACATCGGGCCGCTGAAGGAGCTCGGCGGTTCCTCCCACGAATCGCACTTCTCCTTTCTCCATGAAGACCGCGCGCTCTGCGATGGTTAGGGCAACATTCCCCGATTGTTCAACGACGATGATGGTGGTTCCCAGCTTGCGAATCTCACGCAAGATTTCCAACAGACGCGCTACTACCGATGGCGCAAGACCAAGGGTAAGCTCATCGATCATGAGCAGCCTGGGTCGCATCAGGAAGGATTGACCCAGGGCAAGCATCTGCTGTTCGCCCCCGGAAAGACTTCCGGCCTGTTGGTCCATCCTCTCGCGAAGTACAGGGAAGTATTCGAGCACTCTGTAGATGCGGTCGCCAAGTGGCTGTTCGCTCTCCTTCAGCCATCCTGCGGCACGCAGATTCTCGGCAACCGTCAGACTTGGGAATATCGCTCTTCCGCCGGGAAGCATGACCACTCCGTCGGATGCGTTCTTGTATGCGGGGGCGTGAGTTATGTCGCGCCCGCCCAGGAAGATTGCTCCGTTGGAGGCTTCTTGGATGCCCGCTATCGCCCTTAGCAATGTCGACTTTCCGGCACCGTTTGTTCCTAGCAACGCGACGATCTCGCCTTCCTCGACATCGAGGTCGACACCGAAAAGGACCTGCACGCCATCGTAATGAACATCGACTCCTCGGCACACGATCATCTTGGCTGAGCCGGAAAGCTTCGCCTTGCGGGACTCCTCGTCTGCAACAGCCGCCAGTCTCGCCGCGTTGATGTCTCGTTCAACACCGGATCCGGATGTGCCGAGGATGACTGCGGCCACCAGATACAGGGGGCTGAAGATCAAGAGCGCCGGCCTTATCCCCAGGTGGTTGGCTAATGTTCCCAATATCGCGATCAGAGCCATCCCCAATAACTGCCACGGCGCGATGGTTTGCATGCCGAGCCCGCGGATGCGAGCGGGGACCGTGAGCGACACGAGGGTGAACAATGCCGGTGCGAACAAAGCACTCGTGAACGTGACCGGAATGGTGATGATCACCGAAACTATGTAGTTTGGCGAGATAGCGAGTCCAACGACTGCCAGCGATTGGACCACGAGAAGAAGACCCATGATGCTCATGAATAGCCCCGGCCTCTCAGACAGGATGCGATCCGATACCGGGCCCGACAAGATCAATCCGATCAAACCAACCAAGCCCCCGAAAGCGACTATGGTGCCGCGCGTTTTTACGTCGAGGCCAAACACCTCCGCGTAATAAACGCCAAGCAGAAGCAACGTTCCAGCTCCGGCGGCGTGCAGGAAGGGTGTTGCGTACCAAAGCCTCCTTATCGTCGTGATGCTTCTTGCAGCTCGCCAAGCTTCAGCCCATCCAACGGGTGGCTGTTCATCGCTGGCTTCTTCTGCCGAAAGGCCTTGCTCGATCTTGTCTTGAAACCCCCGTGCAGGTTCCTTGATCAGGAAGGTGCCGAGGGAAACGATCGTGGCGATGGCGCCGAACAGGATGACAGTCGCCCTCCACCCGTAGGCTTGTCCTACGAACCCAGCAAGGAAGGCCCCACTGATGGCGCCCAACTGCCCTGCCACCCCAAGGAATGCGAACACACGAGAGCGTGTGCGCGATGGGTAGATATCGGTAAGAAGCGGGAAGCCCGCCGGCTGCGAGACGGAACCACCCAAACCCATACCGATCCTGCTCATCACCAGCTGGGGAATACCCCCGGCGATCCCCATACCGATCGTTGAAGCATTAGCAACCACTGCACCGATCCGAAGCATCCATACGCGCTTCAGGCGATCCGCCAGATATCCCATCAAAGGAGAGACCACCAGGGTGATGGTTCCAAGCACCGTCGCTAAGGTGAACAGAAACCCCAGATCGAAGGCGAAATCCGCGCGCATCTCCGGAAGAAGGATGCCGAGCGCTTGCATGTCCCAGCCGACAACCAAAGCTGAGAGCGCCATCACGAACAACGGGATACGAGGAGCCCCGCCCGTTATGTCCCGCGGATCGAGATCCTTCAAGCGATCTCTCACCTGCGTCCTCGTCCAGCGTTTTCCCGCCGGCTGGGGTGCGACTGACCGCATGTTTATGTGGCGTTCCTCGGTTGCGGCCGTGGTTTCTCGCTGCGTCGGAACCATAGCGCGCGGCTCGATGGTCGTTCGATCCTCGTGGGAGCCGGTTGGCTCAGCCAACGAAACTCTCCTCATCCGATAACGGCGCCTGCAATGTCCATTCCTCGCGAGCCCGAGTCTTCTTGCGACGCGCGAGGGCCCACTGGCCGGAGATCTTGTAGCGCGACGGCACAAAGACTGTTCCGCCTCCAGGTCTGGTTTTCGCAGTCAAGCGCGCCTTCACTGCTGTCCCCTTGGCCGAATCCTCTATCAAGCTGGGCACATGGATGCCGCGCCTTATGGCTATGCGTTTGAAGATCGAATCGCGTAAAGCGAAGACCCCTTCGGCGATGCCGCCTGGGAAAAGGAGCAGCAGCGCCACGACCCCCCCACCCGTCGCAAAGAAACGGATCGCAGGACTAGATGAAAGCAGGTTGAGTGCCCCGATGTAGGTGGCTCCGAGCAAGGCACCAGCGATGGAACCCAGGCCTCCGATCACCGTCATCAAAAATATCAGTACGCTAACTTCGGGGCTGAAGTCTGGCGGCTTCAAACCGAATTCTTGATAAGCGAACAAGCTGCCGGCAACAGCTGCGATGAAACCTGCCATCGCGAACGCACCGAGTCTGGCCTTCAACAAGTCGATCCCGAAAGACTGCGCGGCGAGATCATTATCACGAGAGGCGATAAGAGCGCGCCCGATCCGACTGTTTCGAAGACCGGCAACCGAGACCGTAACGAGTACGAGGATCCCGAGACTCAGATAATAAAAGGCTCTTTGATCATTGAAGTCGATACCGAGGATCAAGGGACGCTTGATGGTCTCTGGTAGGAACTTGCCCAAGTACTGTGGAGAAAGCAGGATCGAAGCAGTCGCAAGAGATGCCGCCAGCGTTGTTATCGCAAGATGCATCCCTCGCAACTTCAGGGCAGGCAACCCAACCGCGATCGCGACCACGGCCCCGGCCATCCCACCAATCAGGAGATCCAAGGGCATAGGCAGGTGCGCTTTTCCCGCTAGCATCGTGGCCACAAAACCACCTATCCCCGCCAGAGCGAACTGGCCAAGACTCATCTGTCCGGCCCAGCCGCTAAGGATGAGCAGCGACAATCCGATCATGGCGTAAACCATCATCGTGGTGAATACGTTCACGCCTCTAGCCGCCACGACCCAGGGAAGCAACACCGCCGCGATGGCGATAGCGGATGCGATCGCTCTGCGCATACTTCTAACCGAGGGAACTTCCCTCAATTCATTGGGCACTGGCCTGGCCTGCGAACTCATGCGCCATGAACCCGACGTTTCTTGGTCCACTCGCGAAGACCGGTAGCGCTGAAGCATCAGCACACCAAGGATGACCAAGAATAAGACGCCATCTACCACTCCAGAACCGAAGCTCGAAAGGATCTTCTGATCGAGTACACCGATGGCGAAGGCGGCCCCAACCGTTACGGGCAGAGAAGTCATGCTGGCGATAACAGCAACGGCCAGAACCCTGACCAGAAGCGCTACATTCAGTGAGGCCGTGCCGGTGCCTGCGGAACCCATGGCTGGAATGACACCCGAGATGGCGGCAAGCGCTCCCGCGATAAGCCAAACCCGAAGTGTGAGGCCGTCGGGATTCATCCCGAGAGTAGCTGCTCTCATCGGGTTGTCTGAAACCGACCTTATGGCTACCCCGTTCCTCGAATAACGAAGGTAGGCGAACACACCGCCGATCGCCACGATCCCTACGGCAACGATCAGGATGTCGGCTATGTGGAAGATCTGCGGGTACCACTTGATGGAAACATCAAAAGCTGGACGAGCGGCTTGTCCGATGGGCAGGTTGTTCAGCCTTCTTTGTTCGGAATCTGCGAAGAGTCCCGGCAAGCCGAGTTGAACTGAGGCAAGCAATTGCGCGAGACCGATCGTTACGAAGGTTGCTATCAATCTTGGTGCATCGTTGAAGCGCTTGATCACAAAGGAATAAATGACAGCCGACAACACGACGGCCACAAGGATCGCGAAGACGAAGGACATCCAATAGTTCACTGCGACCACGCCCCGGGTCGCGTGTCTCATGCATGGCGGACAAAGCCGTCGCGTGACAACCAAGAACGTTCTTTGCTGAACGAGTAGCCGGAAAAGGACTCCCGACAAGATCGCCAACTGCACCTGAGCGAAATTGATGATGCGATTGGTGCGATGAACGAGAACCAATGCAGCCGCCTGTAGGGCCAGGGTTGCCCCCGCAACGATCCCAACACCGTAGATCCCGCCGGCGGCCGGTTTGCCGATGAAGATCGATGCTACGACGACCAGCCCGAGTGCGACCAGGTCCGACCTATCTCTGATCTTGGCAAACCGGCTATTCACGGGAACATATAATGACAGGCGTACAAGCCCTTTGCTGGCTCAAAGTGAGGACCATGGACAGCGACCTCGAGCTCGACGCCTCGATCGAAGGTATCAGACGTACTGCACCCCTTCCTTATTACGCGCAGCTTGCTCAGATCCTGAGGTCTCAGATCTCAGGCGGGCGCTGGAAGGCGGGTGACCTGCTTCCATCGGAATCCGAACTCTGTGTCATGTACGAACTTTCGCGCACTGCGGTCCGTCAAGCACTAGACGAGTTGGTCGCGGAGGGCCTTGTTCAGAAAGAGAAAGGCCGGGGCACCTTCGTCGCCAAGCCGCCGATGTCTGAGTTCATGATCCAAGAGGTAACGGGGCTTTACGACGAGATGCGCAAGAAAGGCCAAAGAGTGACGACCGAGCTGTTGTCTCAGACTTTGGTAAGCACACCACCCGAAGCGAGAAACGCATTCGGTCAGGCAGTTGGGGCAAAGAGCATCTTGATCCACCGCATAAGAAGGATCGAAGGCGATCCCGTCGTCGAAGTGCATACCTATCTGCCATATCCGCGATTCTCCAGACTCCTCGACGTTGAACTCACTCAGCACAGCCTTTATAGAACCCTTGCTTCCGACTTCGATGTCGAGCCTAGGGGTGGCCGCAAGAAGATAAGGGCCACCGTTGCCAATCGAGAACTCGCCGACCACCTTGGGATCGATATCGGTTCACCGATGCTTCGGGTTGAAGCGATCAACTTCGATAAACGTGGCAACCCGTTCGAATACTTCGTTGCGTGGTATCGGGGCGACCACACTTCATTCGAAGTTACAGCGGAGGATCTGAGTGATAGGTGAACCCTGGCCTGAGGCCGACGCGCTATTCCATCGAGATCCGCGTTTCCTGGGAAGCGACGATGCTTATTCGGTTCCCCTCGGCGATGACCGAACCCTTTGGTTGTTCGGTGACACCTTCGTTGGCGATGGACAACAGATGGACCGAAGGAAGAGTCATTTCATACGCAACTCGATCGGTATCCAAACCGGCCCTGATCCATCGAACGCAAACGTCGACTTCTTCTGGCGAAACGACCCTTCGCCCGATTCGTTCTTCACGACCAAGCAGGGTGAATGGTTATGGCCATTGCATGGCGCAAGGATCGCCGACACATTGCTGCTGTTCTTCATGCAGGTTAGAGGCCCTCACGGGGGTGTTGAAGAAGGATCTGATCCCATCGACGATTGGCGCGATGAGGGTGCTTTGAGTTTCTTCGATGTTTACGATTGGGAAGCATTCGTCATAGCTAACCCCGACGATCCCCCAAGTAAATGGGATATCCAACAAGCGAAGCGACCGAAGAACCCAAGAGGCCTTGTGGCTGGCGCAACACTTTTGCCTGCCGAGGACCACCTTCTCGGATATGCATGGAAAGGGGAGGACCTTTTTCTCTCCAGGTGGGTAGCTTCAGAAGCGGCTTCGGGTGATCTTCGAAAGACCGAATGGTGGACACCAGGCGGATGGACTCTCGACTCCAACGATGCCTCACCGATCGCCGACGAGGCGAAGACGGAGTTCACCGTTCATCGAGATCCAGCAAAAGGCAAACTCTGCATGGTGCAGATGCGAGCGCTGATAGGTGCCCACATAACCGTGCGTTGGGCCGATGAACCGCACGGTCCGTGGTCTGAGCTCGAGAAGATCTACGAACCCGCCGAGGCTGAGATGCCTGGCGTTATGACCTACGCCGCTAAGGCCCACCCACAGCTCACAGGGGCCGATCTTGTGCTCACCTATGCATCGAATGGCTCCGACGCAGACTCGACGCTCGACAACCTCGACATCTATTTCCCGCGATTCGTCAAAGTATCCTTCGAGGAAAGTACGTGATACCGAAGGTAGAAGACTTCCAGAGTTCTGCGATGAAACATCGCGTCGGGGACGTTTTCAATCCCCCAGGATTGACGAACTTCCTAGGTTGCGTCCAGGCCGACTTCGACGTGACCGCGATCAGGAGCTTGAACTTTCCGCCATACGGCTCCGGTGACACGATCACAGGCGGTTTGTACATCAACGGACGTTACCTGCCGACCACCGGGGCCGAGGTCACTCACGTTTGGTTCCCCGATCGCATAGTTCGCACTGCTAAATGGGATTCATGGGCTATCACGACGACAACGGTGATGCCGTTCGGCGAACAAGCCGTGGTCGTATCGATCGAGTTCGCAAATCAACGCTCAGAAAGACGACACGTTGAAGTGTCGCTCGCTCTGAAAGCAGGAGTGACGAAGGCTGTGCGGCCTTGGACCGATGCGTTTCCGCCCATGGGGACCGACCACTCAGTAACCGTCGACCAGGAACGACGGGCGGTTGTGTTTTCTGCCAAAGACTCAACTGCAGTGAGCCTGCAAGGATGCGTTCCTCGCGCATCCTGGATCAACGAGAACAAACTCTCGTTCGATCTAGACGTAGATGGTTCTTCATCAACTCGCATTATGTTCATCGTCACTATCGCTGACTCGGCAAGCGAGGCCGCCTCCTCTTTCGATCGCATAGCCGCAAAAGGTTCTGACCTCATCAAGGAGACCCGTGAAGCCTGGCAAAGAGAGATCGAAGCGGTGTTTACGAAAGACAGCGGTGTTTACTCTGGGTCTCTTCCGATCCTCGAGACCAGCGATCCCGACATGGCGCGCATCTACAACATGGGAGTGATGGGGGTTCTTTACTTCAAGAGGGAAAGTCCCCATTCCATCCTGGGCAGGACCTACGACACGTTGATGCCGCGTTACTGGCAGTCGGTGACATTCCTTTGGGACTTCAGTTTGAGTTCGTTGGTGCATACGCTGCTCGATCCCACGACGATGCGCAAGCACCTGGAGCACTGGATGGCAACCGACATCCATAAGTACTTCGGTACCGAATGGATCACTGGCGGTGGAGTGGGTGGTTGGTATTCGGTGAATGACTACGCGATGACCAAGATGATCAACGACTACTTGCGATGGACCGGTGACACCGCCTGGCTAGACTCCTCCGTTGGGACGTCGACGCCCATATCTTTCCTCGAGGATTATGCGAACGCTTGGGAGGGTTTCAAGTCGCCTAACGGACTTGCGGACTACGGGGGCATCGGCAACCTGCTCGAATGCGTAAGCACCTACATCCATGAAGTCGCTAGTCTCAATGCTGCCAACATCTTCAACCTCCGAACCGCCGCAAGAGTGATGCGCTTTCGCGGGGATGACAACGCCGCCGCCAAGATGGAGGCTTCTGCTAAAAGCCTCCTTGGCGAAGTCATGAAGCTCTACTCTCAGGGCGACGGATTCTTCAATGCCCGCTATCCGGACGGACGACTCGTGCCGGTTAGACACTGCTACGACTTCATCACTGTAACCGGCACAATCGGCGAAGAATTGAGCGACGTGCAGAAGAAAGAGATGGCACGGTTCTTCACGGAAGAACTGCGCACTCCGGTTTGGATGCGCGCGCTTTCGAGCAAGGACGACGATGCGAGCTTCAGCCTCCGCCCCGACCATCAATGGACGGGGGCTTATCCGGCCTGGCCGCCGCAAGCGGTAAGCGCCCTTTGGAAGATCGGAGAAATCGACGCAGCCCTCGAATGGCTGAGGGGACTGTCCAAGTCCGCCAACCAGGGACCCTTCGGCCAGGCCCATTTCGTCGAAAGCTTCATGGAACCCGAAGACGGCGGCGCGTTGAAAGCGACGCCTGAAACCCCATACATAAACGACTGGACGTGCTCCTCGAACGGAGCCTGGGTGAACATCTTCATCGAATCGATCTTCGGAATCACGGCAGGGCTCGATTCGATAACGGCCGAGCCACGCTTCGGTGCTTTCGATCCAGATGCGCGTTTGGTTGGGATCGGCCATCAGGGGCGCATGTACGACGCAGACAAAAGGGGGCTGCACCCGCAGTGATCTTGGCGTTCGACTTGGGGGGAACGCGCCTCAAAGCGGCTTTGGTTGATCCGGCCAATGCAGATGTATCTGGGTTCTTCACTGCGCCGGTCGGATCAACCATCGCCGAGGGGATAGCTGAGATCGAATCAGTTGGTAAGCGGATCCTGGATGGCTCATCGTGTGAAGGCGTTGGGCTTTGCGTGCCCGGACTCGTGGATGACCAAGGCATCATCGCTTCGCTTCCCGGAAAATTCGAAGGAGCAGAGGGGTTCGATCTTCCCGGCTCAATGCGGCTTGCATTCGACTGTGAACCAGTGATCGTGAACGATGCCGTCGCGTTCGGGGTCGGTGAATCGGTTCATGGGGCGGGGCGAGGTTTTCGAAGCGTGACAGTAGTGACGATCGGAACGGGAGTGGGCGTAACTGCAGTGAGCGATGGGTTGCCTATCGGCGCCGGTCTATACCCGGGAGGCATCCTTGCAGGCCACATCCCCGTTTCCGAGCGAACGTCGGGGCCTATCGACACTAACGGCACCCACGACACCATCGAGGCACTCTGCCGCGCCACGCGCCTTGTTGATTACGCCAACGATGCGGGCGGTTCATTCGAGGATGTCGCTGCCGTTTATGCCGCGCACGATAAACGGGACGTTTCTGCTCGCGCCGGAGTCGATCGATACAGGTCCTTACTCGCGCATTCACTGGTTGCAATCGCCCATGCGTTCGCGCCTGAAGCGATCGTGCTTGGGGGCGGGCCGATGACGAAAGATAATCCCGTCATTCAAGGTATCGAGGAGACGGTGAACTCCAGGCTCTTCGGCTCCTATCGCACGAGGATCCTGATCTCACAGCTGGGTGACACGGCCGCTCTCGTCGGGCTAGGGAGCCTGTGGCGTAAACGGTTCTCCAGATGAGCAACATGGGCATGCCGATCAATGAGATCCCCGGCCGAAAGAGCAACTACGACAAACGTCCGTATGTGCCCGTTGGCTCTTCAGCCGAATGCTCGATCGGGTGGGACAACGTCATACGACAGATCAAACGAACGGGCGCGCGCGTTGTTGTGATCGAGGCTTACGCAGGAGTGAAGCAGAAGGATCTTGAGTTCGTAGCGAACGGGCTACTGCCCGATGTCGCCATCGATGCCTCCGAGGCATTGAAACCGCAAAGCCAGATAGAAGCGATGCTTGGTCCAGAACTGACCGACGACAGGGTCTTCGGATCGATCACCAGATTCGGTCTGGAGGATATGTTCGAGGGATCTAGGTTGGCTGAGATGGCGAGACGAGTCTCCGACACACGCGGAACCGTTGTTGTGTACGGAGTGGGCGCATCGCTCATCGTCCGAGGTGACTTACTCGTTTACGCGGACATGCCCCGGTGGGAGACTCAACTAAGACAGCGGCGAAACGAAGTTGCGAACATTGGCTCTTCTAACTTCAATGACCCTTCAAGCCTTCAGTACAAACGCTCCTTCTTCGTCGATTGGCGCATGTGCGACCGGCTCAAGAAAGAGTTGTTGCCAAAGATCGATCTGGTATTGGACACGACAGTGGACTCGCAGCCGAAGATGATCTCGGGCAAGGTGCTGACGAGGGCGCTTTCATCTGTCGCCAAAAGACCGTTTCGCGTTGTTCCCTACTTCGATCCCGCCCCTTGGGGCGGGGAATGGATAAGGACGGTTTGCGATCTCGACAAAGAGACAGTGAATTACGGCTGGTGCTTCGATTGCGTTCCCGAAGAGAACTCACTTCTTCTGGGTTTCGGCGACCAACGATTCGAGATACCGGCATCCGACCTGGTCTTCATGGAGCCAAAGGATCTGCTGGGACAATCGGTCTTCGACCGGTTCGGCGATGAGTTTCCAATCCGCTTCGATTTCCTCGACACGATGCGAGGAGGGAACCTCTCCTTGCAAGTGCATCCATCGACGGCTTACATCAAAGATCACTTCGGCATCGATTACACCCAAGATGAGAGTTACTACCTGCTTGATGCCGGTGCCTCCGCGAGTGTTTATCTCGGCTTGAAGGAAGACGTCGATCGCGAGGCCATGGCGCGGGACCTGAGGCTTGCAGAAGGAGGGGGGTTCAGCTTCCCTACCGAAAATTACATCAACCGTTTCCCGGCCAAGAAGCACGATCACTTCCTGATACCTGCCGGCACGGTGCACTGCTCGGGAGCAGAAAGCATGGTGCTCGAGATCAGCGCGACCCCTTATATCTTCACGTTCAAACTTTGGGACTGGGACAGGCTTGGCCTCGATGGAAGACCGCGGCCGATCCATCTAGATCACGGACTCGCAAACATCGACTGGGACCGTGACACTCGTTACGCGAAGCGAGAATTGATCAACCAAGTGATCCAAGTCGCCGAAGGCGAAGGGTGGATCGAAGAACGAACGGGTCTACATGAAGCCGAGTTCATAGATACCAGGCGGCATTGGTTCACCGGCACGGCGCCGCATAACAAAGGCTCCGGCGTGAATGTCTTGAACTTGGTCGAAGGAGAGGAAGCCATCGTTGAATCCCCTGAAGGAGCCTTCGAACCATTCGAAGTCCACTACGCAGAGACCTTCATCGTTCCGGCGGCGGTAGGACCCTTTCAGATAACGTCGCAACGCAATACCAGATGCGCCACCATCAAAGCATCCGTAAGATGCGAGCCATGAAGACTGGCGCTCTGATGCTGACCTCAGGCAGATCAACGCCGCGCGGTCCGGGTATCGCGTACACGGTGCTCGCTGGGATCATGGCACTCATGGTGGGAGTGTTGGCCTTGAACGCCAATCAGGCTCCCCCGCCACAGATCGCAGAGTTCGCTCCCCAGTCGATCGAGCAGATAAAGAAAGCGCCGAATGAGCAAGGCAGTGACTTCGGACTCTTCGGTTCCGGTAACGGTGCGCAAGATCAGGGCCTCGCGGGCGGCGGAAGCATCCTTGCGTCGCCAACTCCACCTCCTGTCGACGTGCCTCGCCTTCGCCGGTGCTACAAGCAATCCGATGGCCGGCAAACCCAAACAGAAGATCCGCAGTCGCCGCCGTGCGTTGCCTACTTCGATCCCAACAAGAGCGACAACGGTGGTGCAACCAGTTTCGGTGTCACGCGCGATGAGATAACGGTTGCCTGGCCCGGAACCATCGAGAAAGCACGCGACACGCAAGACCTAGTCACGTTCTTCAACTCCCGTTTTGAATTCTATGGAAGAAAGATCGTCCTTCAGCCGTACGGTCCGCAGGGCGGCGTGTTCGGTCCAGTAGACGCGAGCACCATGCAATCGGATGCAGACTACGTCTATCAGCAGTTCGCCCCATTCGCATCGCTCGCATACATACCAAAGGCTGGCGTCGATCACTACTACTACGACAGGTTGGCGCGTGAACCCCACGGGATAGTCAGCATCAACAGTCATGCGACAAGCGATATGGAGCAGCACTTTCAGCAGTTCTCACCGTACGAATGGAGTTACCTGCCCTCTTACGATCTGCTGATGCGCAATTACGCTGAGTTCATCTGCAAGTCGCTAGCGGGCAGGCCGCCGAGTCACGCAGGAGTAGGCATAAGTGGCAATACCACTCCTAGAGTCTTCGGCATCGTGAAGATGATCGTGGCTGATAATTCGTCACCTGATTCGGCAGTATTGCGCTCTGCTCTCAATGACGGGTGTGGAGTAAGACCAGCGGTAGACGTTGCGATGAGCGATCCGAAGGACGTGATCAGTAAGTTCAAGATCGCGGGTGTCACAACTGTCATCTGTCTATGTCAGGCGGGTCATTACTTCAACGACCTCATGCCTGAAGCAACCAATGAAGTTTTCTTCCCCGAGTGGCTCGTTTCTAGCTTCCACTATCTCGACTACGACTCGGCCGGACAGAAATACCCCAATGAGCACGCCGACCACATCTTCGGGATCACCTTCCACAACAAATGGCTGCCACAGAAGGACATGCTCTGGTACCAAGCGATCAAGGAAGTGGACCCCGAGTACGAAACGGGCGACGACGGCTTTTCCAGCACTTCCTACGAGCGATATTACGAGCTGCTGGCCCTTTCTTCCGGGATACAGATGGCCGGGCCGCACCTGACCCCCGAGACGTTCGCCCAGGGTATGACTAAGGCCGGGTTCCCCGCTTCCGGATCGGGCAACGATCCGCTTTACTACCCGGGCGGGGGGTTCAGCGCCAACGATCACAGCATGGTCGATGACGCCTCGATGATCTGGTGGAGCAAGAACGACGAGGGGTACACCACCAACGTCAGGGTGGGCACCTTCTGTTACGTAGACCACGGCAAGAGATACGGTCTCGGCCAGTGGCCATCGGGCGACCAGCCCTTCTTCCAGGGCTCGTGTAAATAGGTCCTATCTAAGGACCTCAACCAACATCCTCACCTCCAGGCGAGGGCAACGCCGAAAAACTTGTACGTACAGGCAGGAATCTGTGCCCGGGCGTCGAATCTTTAAGGCAGTCCTAACTAAGGAGAGCATCTCAATGACTGATCGCAGTTTCAAGAAAGTACTTAGGTCATGCGTCGTTCTAGCAGCGACGATGATAAGCACCTCGCTCGTTCTGATGCCCTCGCATGCCACCGCGGGCAGCAACCTTTTGCTGAACCCGGGTTTCGAGCAGTCGGCCCTCGACCCATCTGGTGTTATCGGTTACACCAACCCACAACCCTTGCTCCCGACTAGCTGGGCATTCGAAGGAGCCTCGGCACTTTTCGACCATTCTCAGAACGGGTCCCACTCTGGTCGCCGTCAGGCGGGCATCTCAGGGAACTTGGCCGGAACAAGTTCCGTCTGCGCTCCACCTCCCGCGGGATGCCAGTCGGATGGTCCTGGAGAGCTTGCCAAGAACACCGCGGCGCTCGCTTATTCGGCCACACCGGCCTGGCGCAATGCTCTGCCGATCCCCGTCACACAGAACACCAACTACACAGCCTCGGTATGGCAAAGCAGATCATTCGTTAGCCTTGGGGGAGGCGTCGCCATCCGAGTCCGATGGCTTACTGGCGCAGGCCAACCGCTAAGAATCGACACCGTCGCAAGCGTCACAAATACGCATGACTCCCCCGACATTCCGACTCCTTGGGCCCAGATCAGCGGTTCGGTGACCTCTCCTGTCGGAGCAGCGCAGGCCGTGATCTTACTGACCTACACGAACGACCTGTGGATAGGCAATGTTGTTTTCGACGATGTCTACTTCGGGACGACCGGGACGACCAACTAAGGCGAGCGAGGTTTCGAACCGAAAGAGCCGGCGAAACATGCCGGCTCTTTCTTCTTTAGAGCGAAACGGTTGGAACGTTGTTCGTCTTTCAACGTCTCGCGTGCGCGTCGATGTTCTTCCCGGAAAGGGAGCCGACATCCTTTCGATCAAATGGCTGCCGAAACAGGTGGAGTTACTTTGGACATCCCCCTGGGGCCTGCGCGACAAGGATGCTCCATCGGTCGCAGGCAGCAGTGCAGAGCGATTCTTGGAGCTTTATCCGGGTGGCTGGCAGACCATATTTCCTAACGGTGGTGACGAGTGTGAACTCGATGGAGTCGTCCAACCCTTCCACGGCGAGGCTTGCATAAAACCATGGACCGTTACCGGGACTAACGTCACCGACGACCAGGTCACTATCGAGATGTCGATTCAGCTTTCGCTCTCTGCTTTTTCGTTATCCAAGAAGATCTTGGTCGGTGAAACAACGGTCACCGTCATCGAATCCGTCACGAACCTGTCTGATGGAATGCGCAAGGCGATGTGGAGTCACCACCCTGCATTCGGGGCCCCCCTGATAAGTGGGGCGACCCGGGTGCGATGCGGCGCCTCGACTTTCGTGGTGGACGATGAGCGCGACGAGCCGAACGGCGATCTGGTGTCTGGATCAACTTCCAACTGGCCATCGGCCCCGAAACAGGATGGATCGAGCGCCGACCTTTCTCGTCTCCCAGACCAAAGCACTCCACTCGATCGCTTTGGATATCTAACCGACATCGAGCAAGGGCACGCCGAGATCGCGAACCCTGAGATCGGCTTGAGTGTTTCCTTGCATTGGGATGCCTCTTTGTTTCCGAACGCCTGGTACTGGCTCGAAGCCCATGCGACCCAAGGGTTTCCTTGGTTCGGCAAGGCGTATGTATTCGCGATAGAGCCCGCGTCCAGCTATCCGGGACAAGGTATCGCCAACGTCACGAGCAAGACGGGGACCGAACTAACATTCGGCCCTTATGAGACGAAGACCCAGACGATCGAGCTTCGGGTAGCAGACTCTGCTTACAGATAGATGTCTACGAACCTCGGCCGGTAATTATCGACATCGGCATAAACGTCGTTGGTGTCCGAGCTATTGACGTTGTACGAGATAACGATCTTGCCAGGCGTATCGAGCTCGGGATGTTCTTTCGCGTTGTATGTGAAGACGTTGCCGGCTGTTTCAGGAGTCGAATACACGACTTCGGGGCTTAGCCAAGGCCCTTCGGGGGCGGCGGCGGTGAACATCAAGATGTCCTTGCCGATCGCATGATCTTGAGTGATGAGCCGAAAACTAGAACCGGCCTTCACGATACTCAACTCATTGGCGACTCCGCTCAGCAAACGCGCCGCGGCGATCGGGTTGGACGACCACCCCTCTCCATCGAAGTACTCCCACGATCCCATCACGTTTCCGCGGGCGGCACGCGCGATATGCAGGAACTTATCGAGGTGAAGATCTTCGACGCCGTAGATGTAGGTGTAGTCATCTGCCTCGAGGATGGCGTTGCCGTATGCGACGGGGCCTTGGTTGCTTCCGGGAACGAACGCGAGAGGCAAGGGCGTTATGCCATCGAGCTGCATCGAAGGAAGTGAGAACGTTGCGACGTCGACGCCGATCTGTTGAAATTCGAACCCGACTGCCACGAACTTCATCAGGAAAACGCGCAGCTTGTCGCCTTCGACGGTTGCGTCGCCCATCCAGTAGTAACCCGCACCTGCCGTCGTCTCGAGTAGGGACCGGGCTTGGAACTCATTGCCGCCTTTCATCGTTGACATGTTGGTCCCGTCATCGACTATGAAGGAGTTGTTGATGAAGGGGGTGCCTCGATCACGCGAATGGTCCTGGTTGACGGATCCGAGGAAGGTATCTGAAAAGATCCAAATGATCCTTCCGTCGGGTAGCTTCACCGAATAGGTGCCGTCGGCCCCCGTCCATCCGGTACCGGTGTCGCCGTATGAGAACAACCGCTGGTTGAGGGCCGTGTCGGGTCCTGCCGAGATGACGCTCGCAGAAGATGGATGCGCGACAAACGACGCTGCGAGCAGCGCGATGGCAACAACGATACGTTTCATCTCCCTAACCATTCGACGGGCGGGGGCCGAAATCCTTCCCACAATCTCATCGCAGGTCAATTCGTGCCCCCGCCCTTACACAATCCGAACCTCTTATACGGGTCCGCTTACCTGCTGAAGGGATCAAAGGTAGTGCTCACTGAACGACTGCCAAGGTGAGGCGCGAAGGCTATCGGTAGAATCCGACGGACCAACAACCCCATCTTGAACCGAACATTCTCTTAACTAGGGCCGTCCTTTCGGCACATCCAAGGCGAGTCCGGATTTAACTGTGGCTTGTGGCCGCGTCAGCCATTGCGGATCGCACTAGAGTGCGGGCGGATGAGCGCATGATATCGACGGCTTCGTCTCGGGAGACGCCAGCGACGTCGGTTAGCCAGACCATTGCTTCGATACCAAGCGTGGCACGGATGGCGAGCACCAGCCGATGAAGCTCCTCCGCTCGGATGCTCCCGCGCAATGGCATCAACGCTTCCTCGAACCAGCCGATGACCCGTCCTTGGCGAAGCGGAAGCTCGTCAGACTCCCCGGGTCCTGGCTCGAGCGACAGGCGTAGCTGGGCCCGCAACTCGGGCTCGAATTCAAGGATCAGGCGCGCAACCTCCGCGGCCACAATCTCCAGCCGAGCCAGCGGATCTTCTGTGTCCGCCGACCTAAGCAGCGACTGTTCCCCCATCTGGGGATACGTCGCAACCAGCAGTGCGCGCTGGTTGCGGAAGTAACGAAAAGCGGTAGTGCGCGACGTTGCTGCCCTATCGGCCGCCCTCTCGACGGTCGGCGTCACACCCTCCGAGAGCAGTTGGCGCGCCGCCGCGATGAGGGCGTTACGTGTTCGTGCCTTTTGGTGCGTTCGCCCAGTCTGCTCATATGGGATTGACATGTCCATCATGATACCCTACTGTTCATGGACACCATAGTTCCATCTAGCCCAAGGAGGGTACTCATGACCAGTGCAGTTTCGGTGATTAGGCAGGAGGGCGAGGGCGAGCAGCGGTGGTTCGCTGGCGGAGGGCTCTTTACGATGAAGGCGACCTCGGAGGAGACAGGCGGCGCTTTCGCGCTGTTCGAGGATCGTGAAGTACTAGGCAAACCCACCCCCCTTCATCTGCATCCTGACGATGACGAGGTGTGCTACGTACTCGAAGGCGAGATCCTCGTGTACATCCACGGCGAGGAGCATCGCATCGCAGAGCGCGGCTTTTTCATGGCACCGCGCGGGGTGCCTCACGCCTTCCTTGTGACATCCGAGACAGCACGACTACTCTGCTTGACGGTACCCGGAACGGGATGGGCCGAAGTGGTCTACCGTGACCTGTCTGAGCCAGCCAGCCCGGGTGCGGTGCCTGGGTCCCGGCTTGCCGATTTCGCAAAGATACGCGAAGTAGCCGAACGAGGAGAAAGCATCGAGATACTGGGTCCTCCCCCGTTCGCTTCGATGCAACCGCCGACGAACCCCGCGCCGGTAGGTAACTAGCCTGAAGTTTGCAAGTCGCGTTCGTCGGGGCAGCGATTTACACGGGCCCGTTTCAGAGCAGTATCTCGCCACCGAACTTCGCTCTGCCTGGAGCTGATCCATATCTGGCACCTGATCGCGAGGTGGTGAAACGGTGCGACTCTGACCAGGTTTCACCAGTAGACATGAAGAGGGCCTCAAAGTCGTCGGGGGTCAGGACAGAACAGCATCCAACACCCCTCATTGCCGACTGTGAAGCTGTGCGAGACATAGCAAGGGCGAACGCGTAATGGCCGGCGTATCCTTGATCACCGTTCCACCTATGCTCCGCGACATCTGTCCACGATGCCCCGCGACATCACAATGGGGCTCCTAACGGGCCGCTATTCAAACTCAGACTTGTCTGGCCTTAGCCGCTTCCTCAATCAGGATTGATCGCTAGCGCTAAGGAAGGCAAATGGTGGAACAGCTAGTTTCGAGGGCCTCATATGGACGCGGCGATGGTTGCTCTCGGGAACATTGAGGGTGTATAGTTAGGCGTATGCCACGCATGCAAGTTTACCTTCCCGACGATCTACATCGTGAATTGAAGAAACACAAACTGCCGGCCTCGGAGTTATTGCAGGAAGCTGTTCGGGCAGAATTGCAGCGGCAAGGCCTACTCGCGGAGACCGACCGTTATCTCAGGGATCTGCTATCCGAGGTGGGCAAGCCTGCTGCAGACCAACTCGCGCGTGCGGAAGCCATAGCTCGGAGAATTCGAGGACGCTCCGCGAAGCGGGCGAGCTAGCCTGGGTGCTGCTTCTCGACTCAAGTGCAGTAAGCCGTTTGGCGGAACGCAACAAGGAAGCGGCATCTTTGATTATGGCACTGAGAGGAGAGGGGCTTTGGCCACCCATCGTCCCAACCGTTGTCCTAGTTGAATGCCTCACGGGAGACGCGCGTCGTGATGCAAATACGAACCGGTTTCTGAAGACTTGCGACCTCACCGAAGGTCTCCCCGAGACTCTCGTGCGGCGAGCCGCGCGACTGCGCACTTTGGCCAAGCGTGGATCAGCCGTGGACGCGACCTTGGTGGCTGCGGCGGAACCGGGAGGCACTGTGCTCACCTCGGATTTGGGAGACTTCCGGGCCTTGGCCGCTCATGCAAAAGGGGTACGGATTGAGCGCGTCTGAGCAGTAGCTACTTCGGGGGTTCGAATAATCTCTTGTGGGGCGACCTGCGCAAGCTTATTCAAACTTGTGCCCCCGGCAGGATTTGAACCTGCGGCCTTTCGCTCCGGAGGCGAACGCTCTATCCCCTGAGCTACGAGGGCTGGGATGCCCCATTCTAGCCGGGCACAACCGGCTGCCAACGCCGGGGCTTCTTACGTGTGCGAAGATTCTCGGTCATGAAAGACCTACAAAGCAGCTTCGAAGAACTCCAACGCAAGCTAGTCCCGCTTTGGCGGTCGATAGGCTCGATCAATGACGACGAACAGACGATCGTTGTGGTCCCATCGATATCGGGTGAACTGAATGACTCGCTTGGGGGCTCTGGCCAGGTCTATGAAGAACGCTTCCTGTTCCTACTCTTCTTGCTTCGCCAGCCGAGTGCGCGCCTCATCTACGTCACCGGCAAACAGATCGATCCTGACATCGTCGACTACTACCTAGACCTTCTGCCGGGCGTGATTTCAACTCATGCACGAAAAAGACTCCACCTGGTGTCACCTCTGGATGGCAACCAGATCCCGCTAAGCAAGAAACTTCTGCAAAGACCCCGATTGATCGAACACATCAAACAACTGATACCCGATCCCGATCGAGCACATCTCATCCCTTACAACACCACCGAACTAGAGCGCGACCTCGCCGTCGCATTGGGTATCCCCATGTACGGGGCCGACCCGAAACACTTCCATCTTGGAAGCAAATCCGGATGTCGTCGTTTGTTCGAAGAGCTGGGTGTTAAGCATCCGCTGGGTGCCGAAAACCTTCACTCGCTGGACGACCTCGTCGGTGCGATCGATGGACTCAGGGCACAGAGGCCAACTATCACCGAGGTACTTGTGAAATCGAACGAAGGGGCGGGGGGGATGGGGAACGCGCTCATCGACCTCAGGGGTCTGCCCGAGCCAGGGCCCGCTAGCGCAGAAGCGGTGACTGATCGCATCATGAAGATGCGATTCGATGATCCCTCCACCCCCATTTCTGCATACCTAGAAGATGTTCAAAGGGAAGGCGGCATCGTCGAGGAGCGGATCAAAGGTGATGATTTCCGCAGCCCCAGTGTTCAACTGCGCGTTACGCCTCTCGGAGACCTCGAGATCTTGTCGACCCATGATCAACTGCTTGGGGGCCCGTCTGGGCAGACATACCTCGGCTGCGTCTTCCCCGCTGATCCCGGTTACGCGGTCGCCATCACCGATGAGGCCCGCAAAGTTGGAGAACGATTGGCCAAAGAAGGCGTCATCGGCCGTTTCGCATTGGACTTCGTAACCGTCAAGAAACCAGACGGCTCATGGGATAGCTACGCGATCGAGATCAACCTGCGTAAAGGTGGAACCACTCATCCATTCCTCACTCTGCAGTTCCTGACTAACGGCGATTACGACGCAGCAACTGCGACCTTCACCACTGCGAGCGGAAGATCCAAGTGCTTCGTGGCAAGCGATCACGTCGAGTCGCACGCGTACAAGGGGCTCTCGCCGGAGGACCTATTCGACATCGCGGTTAAGAGCGGCCTGCACTTCGACCACACCCGCCAAACGGGCATCGTCTACCACATGATCAGTTCCATCTCGACCGAAGGAAGGACGGGCATCACGGCGGTGGGCGACTCGCCAGAGGATGCGAGGATGATCTATCAAAGGGCATTGAGCGCCATCGACGAGGCAGCGGAGGGAGCCCTCATCCCGTGAAGTCGGGATAGCCGGGCGGCAGACTCGGCGCGGATATGATTCGAGACGATGCCGAAGATACTGATCGCTGACGACGACCCAATAATCATCAAACTCCTCCAAGTGAATCTCGAGATGGAGGGATACGAGGTGATCACCGCCGAGGACGGTCAAGACGCCGTCGAGAAAGCCTCGGCCAACGATCCGGACCTCGTGATCCTAGACATCATGATGCCGAGGATGGACGGATGGACGGCGCGCGGTGAACTGCTGAAAGACCCGACAACCGCCAAGACACCAGTGATATTCCTTTCCGCAAGGGCACAACAAGCGGACCTGCGAAAGGGGTACGAAGCCGGGGTCGCCGAGTACGTAACGAAACCGTTCGATCCCATGGACCTGCTCGAGATCGTCGACGCCATCCTTAAGGGCACTTACCAAAGACCGCAAGACCCTCCCGAGCGCTGATGATCGCAGACAAGTTGCGGGAGCTTCTCGAAGAGGGGCTGCAAGGCCTTCGCGACGACCACGTGATCGCCGACCATGTGCGCCCCGAGATCGAGATCACACGACCTCAGCGGCTCGACCATGGAGATTTCTCTACGAACCTTTCGCTCATCGCTGCCAAGAACGCCAACATGCCGCCGCGTCAGTTCGCTGAAAGCCTGCTGCGCAGATTGCCGCAATCGCCATTAGTGATCAAAGCCGAGGTTGCAGGACCTGGCTTCATCAATCTGTTCCTCGACGGATCGTGGCTCTACGAAACGATCAGTTCCATAAGACAGCAGAAAGGCGCGTTCGGCCGCTCGGCAAAGCCCTCGGGACGCAAAGTTCAGGTCGAATTCGTGTCGGCAAACCCCAATGGCCCCCTACACGTTGGCTCGGGTCGCAACGCTGCACTTGGTGACGCCATCGCAAGGCTGTTGGCCGCCGCTGGAGACGACGTCTCGCGCGAGTACTACGTGAACGACACAGGCACCCAGATCGAACTGTTCGCACGCTCGTTGGAAGCCAGGTACATGCAGGCACTCGGGATGCAAGCCGCAGTCCCCGAAGGCGGATACGAAGGCGATTACCTGATACCGCTGGGGAAACAACTCGCCGAGAAGGAAGGCATGGGGCTCATCGGCAAGATCGACCAGATCGCCATATGGGGGGTAGACATGATGCTTGCGAGCCATCGCGGCACCCTCGAACGTTTAGGGATCGAGTTCGACAGTTGGTTCTCCGAAAAAACCTTGCATGACGATGGCAAGGTTGATGCCGCCATCGAACGGCTGCGCGAGCTTGACCTCGCCTACGAGAAGGAAGGAGCGGTCTGGTTCGCAGGAACCAAGATCGGCGCATCGAGGGACCAGGTACTGGTGCGTTCCGACGAAGGAGCATCACCTACCTATCTCGCTAAAGACATCGCGTACCTGATCGATAAGGTCGAGCGCGGATTCGACAAGACCCTCTATGTATGGGGGGCGGACCATCACGGCAACGTCGAAACGCTGACCAAAGCCGCCGAGGCCCTAGAACTTCAAGATGTCATCGAAGTCGAGCTCTACCAATTGGTGACTTTTACCTCCGGAGGGGAAACGGCGAGGATGCGGCGTCGAGCAGGGACCATCGTGGACCTCGACGAGTTGATCGACGAAGTCGGGCCGGACGCTACGCGATTCACACTGGTCAGCAGGTCCAGTGACATCGCGTTCGAGTTCGACCTCGAACAGGTCAAAGCCCGATCGATGGAGAACCCCGTTTATTACGTTCAATATCAACACGCCCGCACCTGTTCGATATTGCGCTACGCGACCGAGCAGGCGATAGCGCAAGTCGCGCCAGAGGCGACCGAGTCGCTTGTTCGATTGACACATGAATCCGAGACCTTCCTCATGCGCAAGTTGTCTGAATTTCCCGAGGTGGTTCTCGAGGCGGCCAAGTTGAGAGCGCCACATCGCGTCGTGCACTACTGCCAAGCCCTAGCCTCACTGTTCAGCGCCTTCTATCGGGATTGCCGAGTGATGAGCGATGACGATGAGTTAACGCAGGCGAGGCTTGCTCTGACCGATGCAACCAGGCAGGTCCTGGCTGACTCGTTGGACTTGATCGGCGTCTCGGCACCGGAACAGATGTAGGTATGCCTCACACACTGAAGGACGTCCTTCCAGACACCGCCCGCGTGAACGACGAAGATCACCTTGAGATCGGCGGGATCGACGCACAGCAACTCGCGATCGATTTCGGCACACCAGTCTTTGTGTTCTGCGAGCAGACCTTCCGTCAACGGGCCCGTGCATTCAAAGCAGCATTTCCTTCGTCCAACATCTATTACGCGTCGAAGGCCTTCCTGTGCCTGGAACTTTGCAAGATCGTGGAACAGGAGGGGCTCAATCTAGACGTAGCATCGGGCGGCGAATTGCACGTCGCCCTCATGGCTGGCTTTCCCCCCGAACGTTTGATCCTGCACGGCAACAACAAAGAGGACGCCGACATCTTGCGAGCGGTCGAGGCTGGAGTTGGCAAGATCGCGATCGACAACATCGAAGAGATCGAAAGGGTTGCAGCCGCCGCCAATGACTCTGGCATACGACAGAAAGTACTTTTGCGGGTCACCCCAGGGGTCGAGGCCCACACCCACCACTACATCCAAACGGGGCAGGAAGATTCGAAGTTCGGTCTTTCGATCGAAGGAGGCCTAGCTGGCGAAGGCATGCGGGCGATAGCGGGCGAAAAGGACCTAGAACTTGTTGGAGTTCACGCGCATATCGGTTCGAATATCTTCTCGTACGACCCATTCGGCAAGACCATAGAGATCTTGTTCGACTTCCTTGCGAGGTTGAAACAGCAAGATGCGATCGAGGTAGAAGAAGTGGACCTCGGTGGCGGAGTTGGCATTCCCTACGTCGCAGGCGACTTCCCGGCGCGCCTTGACCTACTGGCCCAGATGATCGTGGAAACCGCTGAGCTTCAGGGAGCGAAACATGGCATGCAGATACCGAAGCTGAGTTTCGAGCCCGGACGCTACCTGATCGGTAACGCCATGGTGACGCTTTACACCGTTGGTTCGATCAAACAGATACCAGGGCTAAGGACTTACGTCGCCGTCGACGGCGGTATGAGCGACAACATACGGCCGGCCTTATACCAGGCGAACTACGCGGCTTTGATCGCCAACAAAGCGCGACATGAGCCCACACAGGTCGTGAGCATCGCGGGTATGCACTGCGAGAGCGGGGACATCTTGATGCGTGACATAGCATTGCCCGCTTCATTGGAACGGGGCGATGTGATCGCGGTCCCGGCAACGGGGGCCTACGGATACTCGATGGCTTCCAATTACAACAAGCAGCCCCGCCCAGCCGTAGTTGCTGTGAGTGAAGGGTCGGCACGCGTGATCGTGCGTAGAGAATCTTTCGATGACCTTACGAGGCTCGACGTTTAGCGGCCAACCTCATCGGGTAACTTCCAATACAAGCGAAAAGATGAAGTTGGGAGAAATCTAATGGCTGAAAACGAAGCTAGCGCATATGTGACTGGGCAAACCCCCGATCGCGCAGCAGACACCGAACGTGATGACAGCAAACCACGCAAGATGTCGCGAGCCGAGGCCGGACGCAAAGGCGGGCTTTCGACCAAGAAGCGCTACGGTGACGGTTATTTCAGCGAGATCGGGCGCATGGGTGGCAAGAAAGGCGGCGAAGCCACCAAACAGCGTTATGGCGTTGAGTTCTATCAGACCATCGGACGCAAGGGTGGCTCTCGCTGATCGAGTCTATTGCTACCTGAGTTTCGTCAGATGGCGTCGGGGCCGGCCGCTTCTCTTAAGTTCCGCAAGGTCTTGGCGAGCAATCGGGAAACATGCATCTGTGAGATGCCCAACCGCTCAGCTATCTGACTCTGAGTCTCACCGGTGACGAATCTGAGATACAAGATCTCGCGTTCGCGGCGTGGTAGTCGTTCGAGCAGGTGAGCAACACTCGACCATGCCTCGAACAACTCTAAAGATTCATCCTCGGCCCCGAGCCGAGCCATAGGCTCGCTGCCTTCTGCGCCGGGGGGCGCATCTAAGGACATCGGGGAATAGGCGTGGCTTGCAGTCATCGCTTCGAGGACCTCTTCGACCGAGATCCCTGTTCGACTTGCGATCTCGGGGACCGACGGCGACCTTCCGAGTTCTTGCGATAACGCAGGCACGACCTTTGCAAGTTGTAAACCAACCTCCTGTAGTCGCCTTGGGATCCGGATAGCCCAACCCTTATCCCTGAAATGGCGTTTCAACTCCCCGATGATGGTGGGAGTTGCATAGGTTGAAAATTCGACACCGCGCTCAGGATCGAACCTGTCGATGGCTTTGAGAAGTCCCATGCTCGCGACTTGGGTCAGGTCATCGATAGGCTCACCTCTGCCCTTGAACCTGCGGGCAAGGTATTCGACGAGCGGCATATGCAGTTGGACCAATTCGTCGCGGAGACTGGGATCGGTTGGGAGTTGCCCGAAGAGCTCTCGGGTTCGCTCCCGGTCAAGGGTTCTTGCATCTGGATCAACCACTTGACGGGACCTTTCCCTCGACGGCTTTCGACAAGCGGATACCGGGGCCCTCTTCGCCCTGAAGGAATTCCGCCTCATCGGTAAGGCCCGCAAGCACCTTCCAAGCAAGGCTGTTCTCCCCCATCGCCGGCGGCCACACTCCTCGGGGGGATGTCGTTGTCAGCGTGGCGGTCACCTTGGCGGACGTCGATCCCACGTTGAGTTTGAATATCGAGTCCTGCGATGCGATCTGGAGAAGGTATCCGCCTGCCTCGTCGATCGCGATCTGCAAGTCGTCGATGTCGTCGTATGAAAGGTCCTTGCGCGCACCGATGCTCGCAACAACGCTGCGGATAAGATGGAGAAACTCCGGCCTTGCGGGGACCTCTAGTTCGACGTGATCCAAGGTTTCACCTTCCGTTTCTGGCGAGCCGTACTGGGTATGGAAGAGCCTAACAAGGAGACTGACTTGGAACGGTTCGAGATAGATGATGTTAGCAAAGACGGATGGGAGATCCTTGGCGTATCGGGGGACCTCGATGTCTATACGGCCCCCAGGTTGCGGGAGAGATTGATCGAGAAGATCGAGGGGGGTAAGAATCGGATCGCTATAGACCTATGCGACGTGCGATTCCTAGATTCAACCGGGTTAGCGGTCATGGTGGGGACATTGAAGCGAGCAAGACAATCCAATGGTGATCTAGTCTTGCTGGGAGCCAACGACCAGATCATTCGGATCTTGAATATGACAGACCTGATCAAGGTTCTTCCCGTCTACCGCGATTACCAGGAATTAGCCGCAGCCAACCAAACCGAGTAGATTGCAGGACAATGGCTTCGATGGACCAACAACCGATGCGGCTAACTATTCCTGCCTCCCCTGAGTATGTGGGCACCGCGCGACTCTTCGTCGCCGAGGTCGGCCGACATTTCGGAATCGATCAAACAACTATCGGCGATGTTAAAGTAGCGATGTCCGAAGCTTGCAATGGTGCGATCGCTATGCAGGCCCTAGACAACGAAGATGGGATCGCGATCCTGGCTCGTTCACTCGACACCGGTGTCCGCTTCGACATCATCTCGTCCGCCGGATGGGCTCCGACAGAAGCGAACCACTGGGACCCTTCAACTCCAACCGATTCGTTTCAAAAAGTGTTGGGGATCGGGATCATTCAGGGCCTATTTCCGGATGCGCGCTTCGATGACGCTGAGGCGGGAGTCTCGTTGACGTTCACGGTAACTGCGTCGACCGAAGAAGCCACCGGCAGCACCTAACCGTCGGCCGTGACTAGTTGTTGTTCCGAGGTTTCGACAACCACGACTTGGTTCATGTTCCCGGGGACGTGCTGAACCACGATCCAGGCGATCTGTTTCGCTGGGTCCGCACCACGGTCGAGTCCGAGCACGTAGTTGCCCGGGGAAAGAACCCAAAGAAGGAGCCGGCCGCGAGTATCGGTCTTGGTTCTCTGCCCGCCGATGGTGACGATCAATCCCTCCAACGGTTTAGATGCCGGATCAACAAGCCTTAAACGAACCAGACAGCCATGCCTTCTGAACCAGCGGGTCAGTATGTGGCGCGCCCTTTGGGCTCCTCGGTTGGGGCTGCTGATCAATGCCATACCGCGCTCGGCCGCTCTGCCCATTTCGAACAGAACCCGAGGCGAGTCGGGCTCGAAGGTGTCGCCTATCAATCGCCCATCCCCCGCTGTCCAGATGACTGAGACATAGCGGTTCACATGACCTTCATCGTCGAAGATAAACCCGCGTCGCTCGACCGTCTCCTGCATCGCGAGGCGAGGCGAGACCGAGCGGCCATCGGGAGGGTCTTCGAATTCTAAGATGTATCTCTCGGAGCGGGTCCGCTGGATGCTCGACAAGGGATGGTTCGTTGAACGATCGAAGCGCAGGACCCTTTGATAATGGTCGTAAACGATATTGCTGATCGAAGAAGACTCCGATGTCCCATCTGGCGCGCTAGAGGTTTCGAGGTAAGAAGCCAGGTGATCGGTGGTGTCGGTGCTGAAAGAGGAACGTTCGACGACGATCACATCGTCCTCCCAATCAGCGACGTCGAGAACCGGAGGGACATCGACTACGAGATCTTCTTGCACGATCCTCGTGCGAACAGTTCGCGTTGTACCGTCGGGCAATTCAACGATCTCGACGAAACCCGTAGGGCGACCGATGTCGTCGTAGTGGATGTCGCTGCGTTCCAGTCGGATGCTTTCCCCCTTGGGTGCTTCGAGGAACAGGCCCCCGGCCGGGGGCCTGGTCGAGCGAGTGATACCGAGGGCAAGCATTCCCATCGCCACTAAAACGGCGATGCCCACTGCCTTGGTCGCATCGGTTGTCTTCTTCTCGGACCTAACAGGGGTGCTCCGTTGTCGGACGCGGTCAACACCCTGCGCGGAGCACCTCCCCTGGATCTCGGTTCCAACCCCGATGCCACTTGCCCCGAACGCCACGTCATCGGCGAAGAACGTTTGGACCCCGCCCCCACCCAGCGCGAAGGTGAAGGTCGCGGGAACCTCAACCCAGTCGGTCCCGTCGTATTCGAGTTGCTGTTTGCCGAAGCGGATGTTGCCCGTCGTCCAGAAGATGTCCAAACGATCGTGGCCCTGGAAAGGAAAGACTGCTTCTTCATCAACAACGTGGCCCGGCCTGTGCATCGCCAGGAAAAGGAGCGTCGGCCGGCCATATAGGACGGAACCAACCAAGAAGTCCTGACCGGTCGTTACCTCGATCGACTGCGTCATCGATCCGGTTTTGGGATGTGAACGCTTTGAGTCAATCACCGACTTGATGGACGCGAAAGCGGGCAAGTCGAGGCTCGGAGTTTCGGGACCCTTGCGGCAGTCGAAGCCCGAAGATGTCTGAGGAACTTCTAATCCCGAAGCGACGGGCCTCAGCGAACCGATGTTGCTGCCGATGGCCTCTACCCTTAGCGAGGGCGCTAGCACCGGTTCGTCGATGGTTGACCCGCCCGACCCCCACCTAACCTGGATCGGCGCGATGCAGCCGGAACGATCGCACGCCCCGATATGGCTCACTCCTGGCCTCGGGCTCGACAGTGAGGTCGAGCCCCTGCCGTTGTTATCGGTGACCGCCTGAACCAGAGCATCGGGTGAAGGTCCAGACTGGGAAAAGACGACCGGCTCGGCTTGGGACGGGACGCCGTTCCTTACAAAGCATGCTTCGACCGTCACGACCTGGCCCGGGGACGCTTCGATATCTGCGGTGTGATTGCAGTCTGGCGATCCGATCCGCGAAGAGACCGTTGCGGGCGAGGGTGTGGGCGACGCGTTGGGGGCCCCAGCCCCCCAACCGCGTGCGGCGTTGTTCGTCATCGCGATAAAGCCCGACCACAGCGCTATGAGAATTACTGTGTACATCGGCGCTCGCAGCGGCCTCGCCCATTTCATGTTCAGAGCATTATGGTCAATCGATCAAAAGGGCGCGACCGCTGGGTCAGATCGCCCGGTGGGTCAGATGGAAGGTATCGAGTAGCCGATCGGCCCATCATGTTGAACGACATGAGTGCTGCCGCTTTCGTCCCGCTCGAGAACGATCAGGTCATCGAGCCTGACTGACATCCCAGGAACATGCGATATCAGCCCGATCAAGCGACCAGGCACCGCTAACGCCTCGATCCCTTCGAGCGCCAGATCCAGACTCTCGGCATCCAATGAGCCAAAGCCCTCGTCGAGGAAGAAGCAACCTAGCGACCCTCCCTCGAGCGACACTGCCTCTGCCAATGCCAGCGCCAGCGATAAAGATGCAAGGAAGGTCTCCCCACCCGACAGGGTGGCCGGCGAACGAGTGGCGCCGCTTCGATCGTCGACAATCTGGAATGTGCCCTCGCCATCGAAACTGTAGTGACCGGTCAATTCCTTGAGTTTTTCCGACGCGATGCTCGAGAGTATCTGCCTCTGCGCTTCAAGCAAATAGGCAGGAAATCTCGAATCACCGAGGTCGACCACCAAACGATCGAACAACGACCTTGTCGCTTGATGATCGGCGATCGCCTGCATCCCCTCGCGTTTTCGTTCTTCCCATCCACGCAACTCGAGGATCTGCGATGACGCTTTGGCTATGCGATGTTTCACCGTTGCCAGTGCATCGGCCACGATCTGGTCTTCGGTGAGTTCGAAGCGCTGTCTGAATGTCGTAAGCGTCTGGCGTGCAGACTCGAAGCGCGCGGCGACTTCTTCACTCTGCTTCAACAACCGCTGCATCATCTGCTCCGCTGCCTCGGTTGCCTGCTTGGCCACACCCGGCAATCCCGAAGGATCGTCTTCAACCAAAAGGTCGAGGCCCAGCCTGCCAACCACCGCACTTAGGCTCGCCACCAGTTTCAATTTCGCGCTCGACGTAACCTGAAGCGTCTGCGTTGCATCACGAAGAGCTTTTTCGGCTGCGGCGCGCTCTACCCTTGCCGCCTTGGCCTGCTGCTCGGCATCGGACAAGAATCTGCGCCGGCTCTCGACTTCGACAGCTGGGTCGGTTTCGCCGCAGAGCTTCGCCAGGTCGGCATCGATCTGCAACATCGTCTCGTTGATCGCCGGCAGCCTTGCCTGCAGGTCATCGAACTTTTGACGCTGAAGCGCGAGTTGCTTCTCGGCATCTGAGACGGCCGCCTGGGACCTGGAAAGCATCTGCTCGGCCTTGGCCGATTCGCTTTCGGTCTTTGATAATTCGGCCGGTTTCGTTCTCTTAGGCAACTGAGTCACCGGTTGGCCGCAGACAGGGCATGGGTCGCCAACCTTCGTAGCGGCGCTCAGCAGGTGGGCCGAGTGGTCACGTTTGGATGCTTCCAGACGGCCGGCGGCTTGCATCGCGGCTGTCTGTTGAGCGGCGTGATCATCACGCGCCTTCATCAGCGCCGACTCGTTGACCTCGAGGCTCCCCGCCGCGTTGACGATCCCAGTTTCGACGATCTGCAGATCCTGCATCGCCCTTTCACGGTCCCTGATCAGCGTATTCACCGAGGTCGTCCAGGATTCGCCGCCGGTAGCTTCGATGGTCTTGCTCAGCGTCGCTTCGGCTTCATCCAGTTTCTTGTCAGCTTCTTCGAATATCTCGCTCGTATTCGCGTGGCTCTGATTCGCTCTCGCTTCGTCATCTGCGAACCTTTCAAGAACGGATGCTTCGGGGATGGTTGCGATGGCGTCTTGTATCACCTTGCTGTTGGAGCGGATTCCCGCAAGGATCTCTTCAGACCTGTCCATCTCGGTTTGAGCTTGAGTTACCGACGGCATGAGGTCGCGGATCTCGGCCTCGGCTTTCAGGCCATCAGCGACCGATGACTCCGCAGCAGCGATGGCCGCTTCGATGTCTTCGGGCATGCTCGAGATCGAAGCGATAAGACCGTTGATGGTTCCCTCTAGTGCGGCCGAGCGCGTTCGAGCGCCCTGCCTTATGGCGTCGACGCGGTCGAGCCGGAATATGCCTTTCAATATCCTCGACTGCTCACCGGACGAAGCACTCAGGAACCTATCGAAATCTCCTTGTGGCAATGAGACCGACGAACAGAACGCCGCGAAATCCAGGCCTAACAACTCGACGATCTGGTCGGTGGCCACTTTGTCGCCAGTAAATAGCGGCCCCCCATCGGCGGAGGCAAGGACAACGGCCGAAGGACCTTTGTTCTTGATGACCCGCGTGATCGTCCACACATCGCCGATGACTTCGAAAGTGAGCTTCAGTTTCGCCTCATCGCATGCCGAATTGATGAGCTTCTTCGTTTCTTTCTCGAGTCGTGGCGTCTTGCCGTAGAGGCAGAAGATGATCGCATCGAGTATCGAGGACTTACCTGCCCCCGTGGGTCCTACGATTCCGAACAGTGACCTTCCCTCGAATGTGAAAGTCGTTTCGTCGCGGTATGACTTGAAGCCATTGATGGTCAGCTCAAGAGGACGCACGTACCACCTCATCTTCGAGTTGGCGCATCGCTTCGACGAGTTCTGCTGGCGCAGTGGTCGCATGCCCGCGCGGCGAAGCGTAGTACTCGGCATACAAGTCCGCCAGAGACGAGTCTTGATCTCGGTCGAGGCGAACCATCTGTTCCTGACGGTCGTAGATGGCCTGCACCATCACCGCATCGGGCAACAGGGCCTTAACCCGTTCGGCGAGACCGAACACCGGCCCATCTGTCACAACACGCACATCGAGGTACGCGTCCTTGAGCTCATCGACTCGCTTCTCGAGTGATTCGATCGTGTCTTCGACCCTGATCAATCTGCGACCAGTCGACAACTGGACACTTGTCACCTTGGCTGGCCGCGAAGGATCTGCATCGACGATGACTACCTCTTTGTTGTGTGTCCTCTCAGAGAAATCGAGTTGAAGGATGCTGCCCGCATAGCGGGCCGGTACGAGAGATCCTTCAATCGCTTGGGGGCGATGGATATGTCCCAATGCCACGTAAGATGCCCCGGCTGGTATGGAATGCGAGGTCGCCGAATACTGCTGGCCCAGATGGATCTTTCTTTCGCCGCCTCCTACCTCGGCCCCCTCGATGAACCAATGTCCAACCAAGATCCCTACCGACCCCGGCTCGAACGCTGCGCAATAGGTCGCGCTTATGGCCTTGACCTTGTCGGCATAGGTGGAATACCCACCATCGGGGGCGGTCATGAAATCGACGACCTGGGCCTCGTGAAGAAAAGGGAAACAAGCGACCGAAGCAGCGCTGTTGCCATCGCGCGAGGAAACTTTGATCACGCCGCCTTCGTTTGGCTTGTTGATGCGCGAAACGATGTGAACGCCGCGCGGGCCGAGCATGGGGGCCAAGATCTCGAAGAGTTCTGGCGAATCGTGGTTGCCCGGGATCACCACCACCTGGCCTGCCACATCTGCAAGTCGCATCAACGCGTCGAGGACCATGCCGAGCGAACCGAGGGGCGGCAACGCTCTATCGAAAAGGTCGCCCGCTACTATCGCCATGTCCAACTTCTGATCGCGGGCGATCGAGATGATCTCATCGAGCACGGCTTGGAATTCTTCGGTGCGATCCACCCGCCCGAGCTTCTTGCCCACATGCCAATCGGCGGTATGCAGTATGCGCATGACTACCTTAGCCCCAATCATTCACCGGCGAACTGACCGAATTGTTTCATGGTCCAACTGAAAGGAGTGGGCGCCAAATCCGCTTCAGCGATAAATTGGTCCGAAACTCCTAGCCTCGCGACTGTCCAAGGACTTTGGAAGTACCTCTTCGCAGAGGCAAATCCGAGGTCTCAGGCAAAAGAGAATTCGATGAGCAGTTCGGCGTCTTCCTGCCACTCGTCGATGAGACGGGCGGCGTCCAGACAAGTGCTTCGAACAAACTCATCGCGATTCGGATAGACGTCTAGGAACCCTTTTTCTTCGTCGAATTGGCTTCCCACATCGAAGGCGGCCATGCGATCCATCCTTGGAATCAAAAACTCACCCCGACGAGCAAACCCCTCAAGTCCGAGAATTCCAGCTCCAATTACTCGGCAATAGCCGACGACCTGCCTCGCAATGACGATCGGAAATAGAGATTGCCCACCACCGGAGGTTTCGAATTGACCGGCAAACTCATGTTCAATCTGGGCCTCCAGACTGACAGAGCCATTCGTCCTTCGGCTAGGAGTCATTGGGTCTCTCGTCTCCGGCTCGCGGACCCTGGTACCGAACCAGTCTACCCCTCGGCTCCTCACTTCCGCCACCGGCTGGGGTACCCGACGGGACAATCTCCTGCGCCAGGTTATCTTCGGCCCTTAATGTAGTAGCCGAGCGATCCGTACTTTCCTGTGCTACGGGGACTCCTGCCGAGTCGAGCACGTATCTGGTCCTTACGGTTTCGGTCGAGTACTTCTCAATCGAGATGAGCGCTCCGCCTGGTCATGAAAGAGAAGGACGGGTCTAAATGACGCCTGCGGAAACCTGTTGTTTTGCGGAGAGCCGTCCGATGCTGCGTCATAGGGGGAAGTGGCCTCTCCTAGCGTGAGTCAGCCCTGATCATCCTTGAAGTGGTCGGCTGGCGAATGCGGCATGAAGCGCCCCATCCACTTAAGAGCCGAAAAAACAACTGTAATGCCCACGGCGGAACCCAATAGGGCTCCTGCGACCGTTTTCACATCGTGAAACAAAACGATAAAGATCGCTGACGGAATGACTACCCCAATTAGTGTCAGCGTCCACACTCGACGTCTCACTCGTCGCCATACTTGCTCGTAATTGAGCTTGCGCTTTGCTTCGGAATTCATGCCACTCTCCTCTTCGCCAAGAAGTTGGGATTCATCGATGTCTCTTGTGCAGGCTCCGGGCTACCATCACCCCGCCACCAACTGCTGTCGCCAGTCCCGAGAGGAGGACGGCGCCACACGTCGTCTCTGCTTTTCCGGACTCGGCGACCTCCAACGGGTCTATTCCTTCCCCTCCGGTCTCGGCCACCGAAGCGACCATTAACGCATAACACCCTGCTCCTCCCCAAGCCGTAACAGCTCCGATCCCCATCGTGAGATCACCCATCACAAACAATCCCACGTCAATTTGAATGGGGCCGACCGAGAATGATGCGGAAGGGACCGCCCTATGGCTGGCTGCTGATGGTCCGCTTACCGAATTGCCCGATGAAGCTGATCCCTGAGCGCTATGAGAGGATGATGCGGAGGAAGCGGCTTGTCCTGAACGGTTAGATGATTTCGACTTTTTGGGAGCATCTCCGCCCTTCTTGTGATCCCTCGGGTTGTCAGAAGTGTCGTCGCTCTGACCGCAGCGTCCGTTAGTGCAAACTTCACCCATATCTGCGTCGTTGTTGCATTCGTCAGGGCGACACGGTCTATGGCCGTCGTC
>JBHELT010000021.1:0-11785 GCA_046262935.1 Actinomycetota bacterium
CGGCAGCGTCAAGCCAGATCTTGTTGCCGCGAGCGGCATGGTTGGCCTGTTGCCGCCTTCGTCTACTCTGGCGAAAGCCCTTTCCGACGAGGGCTCCCTCGATCCTGCACTCGAACCATCCTGGCCCGCCGGAGAACCGACAACCAAGGCCCGGGCGCGGATCGGGACGTCGATGACGTCCGCCGCATTGGTTGCGGGAGCGTTGGCTAGTCTTTCAGCGCAAGGCTTGCGTGATGTTCTCAAACAGCGCGGAGCCCTGACCGCGGCCGCGCTACCAATCGACGGCACCGCCGTCTGGCGTCAAGGAGCGGGTGACCTGAGGTTCGCACCAGACGTTGCCTTCGCAACTGCGAGAACCCTTATTACGAATCACGGCAGTTTTCCCAGCGAACCCGAGTCAGGAGCATGGACAAGTTCGATCATGGCGAGCGGCCCGGTCCGATCGGCAACAACTTCGCTGCCGAGTTTCGTGGGCGTTGGGCCGAAAGGCGATGAGTTTCGGGCGTCAACCACGGGCCAGCCGCCGGTCGCAGCCACGCTCTCGGATTCGGGGGTTACGCTCTCACTGCCGGCCGGTTCGGATGCTTGGGAAGGTGGTCTCTACTGCGGGTACACGAACGTCACCATACCCACCACCGGGTCGGACGTGTCGCCTCAGGCCAAACTTCGAGGAGTTCCCGACGCCATCGAACAAGTGCCAACCTGTTTGGTGAAAGGAACTCGTCTAAGGGCGTTCAACTTCTATATACACGACATCCCTGCCGAGGACCTCACCTTCGGACTTCTCCCTGCCCTGCCCGAAGAGGCGAGCCTCCTCGAGCATCACCTGATGATCCTTCCGCTTGATCCGATGCACACCAAACTCTTTTTCAAGGTGTCCGGCCCCGACGGATATTCCGATTTCAACAACATCCCACCGGGCTACTACACGTTGCGCCAGTGGTCCGACTACGGCACCCCGATCGCTGAAACGAACCATCCTGGCGACGCACCGGCCTTGTCGGATGTCGGTGAGAACCCTGGTTATCAGTCATATGACGCGCTGGTTCTTTCGGCAACGTCGTGGAACGAACAAGACCTGAAAGACAGATTCGGGCCCGACAACGTGACGCCCGACAAGCCCACCGGAGGTTACTTCGTCAAGATCGGCCAGAAGACGATCAGGGTGGTCATCGAATATACGAAGAAGATGCCCGGCCCCAGCGTCTCATCACGGTACATCGATCTTCTCGAAGAGTCCGACCTCGACTTCAGCGTTGCGCACATGAGCGACCTCGCAAACAACGCAGTGGTCCGCAACTCGGCAATCAGCGACAAGTTGAATGCGTGGTTGTTCACAAGAAGCGGCAACGGCATCGGCGCATTCATGAATCCCGCCGCCCCCGAGGCAGGCAAAGCGATTGGGATCGGCAGGTATCCCTTTTCTTTGACTACGCCGAACTACAAAGGTCACGTGTCACTCAACTTCAGATACGAGGTAACGGAGGCGATGATCCTTGCGATCGTCCAGATGGGCGACGAGACGTCTGTCGCAGCAGTAACCCCGGTTGGAACATTCCGATCACCTAACGTGGGGCTAGCTACTCCAGTCGGTTCTGGAGGAGTCGCTGTTTCGGGGCAAGCGACTGGTGTTGCGCATTTCGACTTCAACATGAAGCCTCATGGCGCGGACCATGGGCTTCTGACTTTCGTCTTCTTGCCATCAAGAACCGTTCAAGGCATCGCGGTTCCGCTAGCCAAGGCGACCATGACTGACGTTTCGTTCGAGCTCAACACATGGACCAACACGCTCTGGCCGGCGACGCTTACCCAGCATGGGCAGGGGCATTCCTTCAGTATCTCCAGTAATTTTTCCGATCGTCAGATGAAAGATGGCTGTCGAAATGTTGATATTGGCGATGGCACCAAACAGCTTTGTGAGGATTGGCAGGTGATGGTTCACTCTCCAGGAGACGATGCCGCAACGGTCGATGTTGTCGATCGGTCTGGGTCACTAGTGCCATCTTTGCGAGATGAAGGAGGGCGCTTCTTCGATCCTGAGCGAGGAACCGCCGATTTCTCGCAGGCGCTCGTGGTAGGTCCTGGCAAGGTTGGGTCGGCGGCAGTTTCATTCGACCTTCCCCAAGCCTTCAAAACCAACGGTCGCTTCTGGGAGCAACTGAGCCTGCCCGGCGATTTCTTGCGCAAGCATCCTTCGCTGATCACGTTCCAGATCATGGATAACCTGATCGGGCGCCAAAGCAATTTGCTTCCGCACTCGTTCGGCCCAGTCCGGGTGCAGCCCTATTTCGCGTTTCGTTCCGACGCTTTGACATTGGATCCGTAAGGGAGCGATGCTTGTTCTCGCGAGTCGCCCCTGTCATGCTCGCTTCTTCAAGCGAACAGGGGGATGCGTGCAAGCGACCCAAGATCTAAGGCCATTCCAGAACGGGATGCGTTCACCCATCGTCGCACCGGTCACGAGGGGGCTGATCGCGATCCCATTGTTCTTCCTCGCGACCCATACCGACAAGTACTTCGCTTGGACCATACAGCCCCCATTGACGGCGGCAGTGCTTGGCGCGAACTATCTATCAAGTACTCTTCTTGCGTTGCTCGCTTCGAGGAAGACGCTTTGGGCAACAGGGCGCGTTTCGATCTCGGTGGCCCTCGCGTTCGCCCCCATCACCACCGCCGCCACCTTCATCCATCTGAACAAGTTCCACCTGCATACCTTTTATGGATGGTTCTGGGTGATCGCCTATGGCATATACCCAACGCTGCTTGTGTACCTGCTGTGGAAACAATTGAAGATGCCAGGAGGCGACCCACCTAGGGGCAAGCCTTTCCCGATCTGGGTAAAGCTGATCTTTGGTGCTCATGCCGTGTTGCTTATCCCACTTGCCCTCTTGATGTTCATCCACCCTGCTTCCATGCTGACTGTATGGCCGTGGAAACTGACCCCCCTTACTTCGCGAGCGCTGTCTGCCTGGGTGATGGCATTCGGGGTCCTTGGCGCTCACTTGTTCTACGAGAATGACCACACGAGAGGGCGTGTTGCGCTGCTCACCTATCCTGCGTTCGGCCTGCTGCAAGTGATCGCCCTTGTGAGGTACGGATCCGCGATGAGATGGGGTTCGACCTCGGCGTTAGCCCTGTTGGTTTTCATCGCCTCGATATTCATCCTTGGTCTATTCGGTTTCATCGCCGGACGCGATGCGCCGACCGAGGCGGATCTGGTCAACGTTAGCGCCGGTGAAGGGTGACCCAAACCCCGTTCTTTGGTTTGAGCGTCGCTTTCGCTGACAACTGAACAGGTTTGTTCGGCACAAGCGTCATCTTCCAGATGCGTGCAAGCGAAGCTAGCAGTATCGGTCCCTCCATGGGGCGTACGAAATGCCTGCCCATGCACATCTTCTTACCGCCGCCTTGAGGGAAGTACGAAAACTCGGGCCGCGAGGAAGCATTGGAACCGTAGAACCGGTCGGGATCGAACCGCGTAGGGTCTGTCCAAAATCGTGTGTCGCGGTGAGCAACCCACTCGCTCACCAAGATGCGTGATCCTTTCGGGATGACGTATCCGCCAGCCATGTGATCTTGTATCGAGGTTCGGGCAAGCACGTAGGCTGGCGGGTAAAGCCGCAGCGATTCTTCGAAGACCCTTCGACACATATCGAGGGTAGCCATGTCTTCGAAGCGTAGCGACATCGGGTCGTAGCTGTCTGCTTCGGCTTGAACCTGGACCTCGATCTCTGGCAGCGAAGCCAACTGGAAGAAGGTCCAAGTTAGTGCGGTGCTGACGGCCTGATGTCCCCGGAACAAAGAAACCAACTCGTCGCGCAGGTCTGCATCCGACAATGGGTGGGGCCCCTCGATCGAACCGGCCGCGATCAACAGCGATAAAACGTCATCTTTCGTGGGATCGGCTCGGTGCTCCTGGATCTCAGCCAAGATCAAGGCGTCAAGACGCGCGCGCTCTTTGAGGAACCTTCGTTGCAGTTTGGGGAATCGCTCTGGCAGTGACGTGAAGGGGACAGGCATCGCATCCATCTGAGCGATCGTGTTGGTGATGGCTTTAGCGAGGTCCCGGCCGCGTTGCTCTTGGGGGCCCTTTCCGAACAGCACCTGCATGATGACGGCCGTTGTGAACGATTCCATCCACCCGAACAGTTCGACGGTTTCGCCATCCTCATTGTCCTTTGCTAATGCGAGTGCAAGATCCACGACATTTCTCGTCGATGCCGGCGCCGCAGATCTGTACATAACGCTTTCCATCACGTCGCGCCGACGCAGGTGATCTTCGCCCTCCGTCGTGAACAACCCGCGGTCAACAAGGCGGCCACTCACACGGCGTTCACCCTCGACTCTGACGAAACGATCTTCATGAGTGACAAGCACTTCTTCGATCAGATCTGGATGGTTGATCAGATAGAAGGTGGACGGTCCGACCTTAGCGCGCACTACGTCTCCATATCGATCGGCGAGTTCCTGCATGATCGTGAGCAGGTTGCCTCTGGTCGCGATGAGCCTTCGTATCAACTTCAAACTCGATGGACCCGGCGGCCGCTTCAAATCTCTACGCTCTCTCTGGCCAAGTCCGTCCGCACATTAAGGCCCCCGATCGCGACAACGAGTGTTGACAATAAGAATGCAAGGATCACTCTTGCGGCGAACCCCTCCCAACGAACGTTAGAGAAGAACCGCAGCATGGTGGATATCCCAAACACCGCGAAGAGTCCAGCTCCAATGTATGCAGGGCGCGCTGATCGTGAGTCGCCTTTCATCCCTGCCATCGAGAAGACCAGACCGAGTCCGAGGGTCCACGCGCCAAGGACCCGCGCTGTAAGAGGGGTTAGCGCCCAAGCCCAGTGGGGGGCCGCTATAGAAGGCGACACGAAGAGCAAGCAGCCGGTCGCGACCATAACTGCCCCTACCGTGACCATCCCGACAGAGGACCAACGCATGTTGGCTTTCTCTCTAACCGACGCACCCTCACGGTCCCGCTTCAATTGCGCGGGCACAGGCGCCAACAAAGCCGGAGGCAGAGCGAGATAAGCGATGATCCAGACCCAGGTGACAACCTTGGCGAAAGTCCCCGCGCCATGCAGGTGGAACTTGCCAAGATGCATGAATGTCGCAACGATCGCCAGCATCGAGAAGGCGATACCGCCAGGCAGGATCAACTTCACTCGAGACCATAGGCGCCCCCTCATGGCGACCGTGAGGAGAAAGAACGCCGCCAGGTAATAAGCGCCAAGTACGCCTGCGGTGATGGGGGGCTTGATGGTCCAGGAGAAGAACCGGTCGCTCAACGCAGGTGCCAAAGTGAGGTCGAGACCCAGTGCCAGTAGCACGATCTGTGCGACGAGCAACGGCCGCACTAGCCACTTATCGAGGGCAGTTGGCGTCGGGGTTCCCATCGGGCCCCAGTCTAACGGGCGGGACCGATGTCAACGCGAAGATCGGGTTCCAAGGAGGGTGACGTTTGGGTTATGTAAAGTATGCGACAAAGCGGGCGTAACCACGGTGATGTCAGGGTGCCCGGGAAACGCCCATAATTCAATCTTGACACAACACAGCCAGAAGCAGGGAAAACGCTGTCAGTGTCGAATGTCTAAAGGTTGCAAAAGTGCCAGCCGTACTTCGAATCGAAGGGGGATGCTGATGAAGAAAGTCCTTATAACCTTGATGGCTATGTCCCTGTTAGGGGTGATGCCATTAGCAGCCAACGCTTCAGACCCAAAGCCTGTCAATCTTTGGGTGACTCAAACTGATAACCCTGATCCGGTGGTCGAGAATGGGTTCGTGGTCTACACGGTCCTGATCGGCAACAAAGTTCCTCAGCCGGCTAACAGGATCGTCGTCGATTTCACGCTCAGCTCAGGGCAATACGTCGCGGCTTCGGGAACCAAGTGGGCCTGCAACGCAGCCGGTACTTCCGCGCATTGTCAGCTTGGGGGAGCCTTGCCTGCCACGACCAATGCTGCGCCGATCACGCTGACTGCTCAGGCGCCTTCGGCCCAGACAGCTGCTCAGATAACCAACGTGGCGGTCGTTAGTACCTCTGACCCTGACTACGCCGAGATAGATCCATCAGATAACACGTCCAGTGAGACGACCACCATCAAGGGCGGATCAGATCTGACCATCGATCAGCAGGACGTCCCGGATCCAGTAACTGCTGGCAACACCGTGCGTTACGCGATCACAGCGAACAACGATGGCGACACCGCCACTGCAACCGGGGTGAAAGTAACCGCAACGGCTTCGTCTGGGATCGTCACCAGCGCGTCGGGGACCGGTTGGAGCTGTTCGACAACCAGTTCATCAGCCGTCTGCAGCCTTGCCCCCGGCATCGGCCCCAACCAGCATGCAGCAATAATCGATCTGCTGGTCAAGACACCATTTTCAAACGTAACCACCACGATGACAGACACCGTAAAGATCTCGGCGACCAACGGTGATACGAATCAATCGAATAACACCAACGTCGAAACGACCAGTGTGAGTCCCTCGGGCAAAGGAAGCGCCTCGGGTTGGGTGCCTGCGAGCGGAGGGTCCGTAACGACCTGCGTTGGGGAACCAAGCCCAAGCGACGGGACTTGCGCAACTGTGATCCTGCCAGCGGGCCCTGGTGGAGTTGTGACCGTTGAAGAGGGACCGTCGATACCGATCTGCCAATCAGCAGGATGCGCAGGTAACTCGGTTAATGTCATCGTTCCCGACGGCTACAACCCCGATGCGACCTCATCGAACCCCATCGTTGTTCTCATCAACATCGATGTCACGCTTATCTCTGCGTCATCCAACGATCCAACAAGGCCCATCTATGTTGAGAAAGATGCCGGGGTTCAGGCGGTCAGCCTCCCAAGTTGTAGTGCTCGCGTCCCAGGCTTGCCTTGTATCCGGTCACAAACACGATCGCTTTCTGGCGATTATCAGGGTGCGATCGAGATGTTCTCCGGAGATCCGATCTTCGACACAGGTGACACCGTGAATAAGGTCACTGGTTAAGAACGGATCGCCTCCTAAAGCCGGCCCCCGCTATGCGGGGGCCGGCTTTTCGTTGCGTGACCGAACCCCGAGTCGTTTGATGATCTGGTCGGCCTCGATCAGCCATTCCTGCGCCGATGCCCCGCCAAGGTCGGCGAGGGCGAGGAGGGTCTGACTCGTCTCAAAGTCTTGGCCCATGCGTCGCACCACTTCGAGGCTTTGGTGTAGCGCCTTTTCGCCTTCAACGATCTCTCCCATGGCCACCAGGGACGCTCCCCGAAGACGGTGCAATATCCCCAACTGCATCCGCGCCCCTTGATCCTGAGTCGAGGCATCGATCAATCGATCGCAGATCTCAAGTGCCATTTCGTAGTCGCCTCCGATCTGCGCCGCTTCGGCGAGGTATGAATCAGTGATCGAGACCTGCGCCGACGCACCGGCCCTTCGAAAGTGGGCATTAGCTTCCTCAAGAAGAGGTCCGGCCTCCTGTACGCGCCCAGACCGGTATGCGATCCGGCCGAGCATGCACAGCGCGAATCCTGCGAACCATTGCCCCGAGGCTCGCCAGACGAGCAATGCATCGAGCGCGAACTTCTCAGCCTCTTCGAGATAGCCTTGATCGCTGAGGATCTCGGCGATGTTACAGCCAACAAGGCTTGCGCCGGCTACGTCACCGGTCGCTACTTTGTCTTCTCTTGCCGATCGATAGTAGCCGATCGCCTCGTCCCAATGCCCCCGAAGGAAAGCGAAGCCGCCGAGGTTATTGAGAACGCGAGCCCTGCCTTCGTGGTCCTGGCGCTGTTCATATATCGAAAGGGCAACTTTGGAATCCTTGTGGTCCGTTTCGATCCCTAACGACATATATGCAAGGTCCAGCAATGTGGATGCCCTGGCCAAGGTGGCTAAGTCATTCACCTTCTTTGACTCTTCGATCGCCTCGAGACAAAGCCTCATGGCTTCTTTGCTTCGACCCTGGTCTTGACGCACCGCGGCGTACCAGGCAAGTAGTGCTCCCCGCTCGACGCTGGCCGATTCGTCGTCGATCCCTTCGAGCATACTGATCCCCTTGGTTATCCATCTGATCGCATTCGGCAGCCGTCCACTCCTGTATGGGATCCGAACCTGCCGACGGATGAGTCCGGCTCGGACGACGGGGCTATCTCCAGCTATCTTGTGTGCCTTGCGAAGCGCTGTCTCGGCCTTTTGGAACTCGCCGATGTAATAAGCGACGTCTGAAAGCAGTGCCAAGGCTTCGACCAAACTCTCGTTGTTGACGGGGGTTTTCTTCGCTGCGTCTACGGCTCTTTCGTAAAGACGAACGGCCTCGGCCTGGGCGAATACTTTCTGCGAATGTTTAGCGCCATCGAGGCCATACTTCCAAACCTTGTCGAACCGCCTTGCCTCGTAGAAGTGCAACGAGAGCGTTGCTGCTTGTTCTTCGATGTCTCCGGACGATTCGAGCTTTTCTCCAACGGCAGCGTGAAGTTCTTGCCGGGTCTTGTATGGAAGAGCCCAATAGCCGGCGTCTCGCAGCAGCGCATTGCGAAATCGCAGATCCTGTCCGTCGTCTTCGATGAAGGCGTCAAGTTGAAGAAACGGGTTTTCGCTTTGGATATCGAGTTCGAGGATCTCAGATGCGAGTGACTTCGCGAAAGAGTTCCCAAGTACCGACAGTTTTCTAAGGATGGTTCGATCTTTGGGCGGGAGTTGATCGATCTTGATAGAGATCGCTTGTTCCAAGTTGTCTGGAAGCACATCGGTCTGGCCCGATGCGACCCATCCGATGAGTTGCTCAACGAACATGGGGTGTCCGCCGGCACGTTGAACTATCGCATCGATCTGATGGGGAAGAAGTGGTGAGTTTCTGGTTACTTCGTTGATCAATTCACGAACCGATTCCTCGGACACCGGACCAACGTCGATCGTCACCGCGTTCTCGCTTTTCGCCGCATTGAAACCTGGTCCGATGGGTCGGCGGGCTGTGGCGATCGTCCACCTGGTCGTGCCGACGTCGGCGACGAGTTGTCCCAACAGATCCGATGATGCCTCATCCATCCAATGGGCATCCTCGAAGATAAAGATAGTGGGCCCAGGAAGTATCGCTCGCAGCAGTTCCGAAGTAGCCGAAAGCATCTTGCTCTTTCGGAACCGATCTTCGAGCAACTCAGATTCGTGCGATGGGGTGATCTCCAAACCGAGCGGTATTCCTATCAACGGGACCCAGGGGGTCAGGCTCGGGGCGTGATCTTGTACCTGTTGGCGAAGTTTGCGTTCCGCCACTGGATCGGCGTCTTGAAGGTCTATCCCCAATCCATCGCGAAGCACCGACTTGATGGATGAAAAGGGAGTGTTGGTTTCGTATTGTTCGCATCGAGAAGAGATGATCCTCGTACCCGCTGCGACCGTGGTGCGTAATTCGTCGAGCAGACGCGATTTGCCGAAGCCCGCTTCTCCATTGATCTCGACTAGCCTTCCTGCCGAATCCGAGTCACGAACCGCCGTCCATAATGTTTCAAGCTCCCGTTCGCGGCCGACCATCCGCGTCTTAGTGCCGGACTGTTCTTTCCTGCCCAGGTATCTGCCCACTTCGAAGGCGCGCACCGCCTCGACCTTGCCTTTCACGGTAAATGGCTCTAAGCCTTGGGTCTCGAACCTCAACGGTGTCCTTTCGATCACCCCTTCGGTTGCAAGGAGTTGCCCTTTCGAGGCCCGAGCCATCACGCGCGCTGCCAAGTTCACTGCGTCACCCATATATGTGTAGGTTCTTCTGTAGGACGGTCCGATATCACCGGTGAAGACGTGTCCACGATTGATCCCGATCCGAACAGGGATCTCGGTCCGCGCTTCGATGATCTCGCGGGCGGCCAGTAACATCCTTCCTTCGTCGTCATCCTTTGTGATCGGGGCCCCACCGGCGAGATAGATCTTTCCGCCGTCCGTATCGATGTCGGAGTCGATATAGGTCACGCCGTGTTTGTTGGCCGCTCGTTGAACCTCGGTCACTAGTTCGTGAACCGCATCGCGAACCGTTTCGACGCCGCTTGCCCTGAACAAGGCGTCAACGCCGTCGAAGTGGATGAACATGACAGTCACCAAACGATGCGCGGCTCCTTCTCCGCCTTGCACCAGATGCTCTCGGATGGCGAGAGGTATGTGGATAGCGATGTCCGATGAAGTCGGTATGAACTGTGGGGGAGCGCTGGAGTCGACATCGGGGACCCCTTGCAAAAGAACGCCGGCGCCCTTTTCGTTACCCAGATGCTTGATCGGCAGAGCGACAGCGGTCTGGGGGCTCAAAAGGATCTCACCGCCGGTTGCAGTTGCTTCCATCGACACGGTGCTGGTTGCTGCTGGTCCCGTGATCACTAGGTCATGGTGCGAATCGCCAACCAGGTAGAACTGGAAAAGGTCACTGTGTATGCCGATAGAGATCTTCAGGGAAACCGATCCCTTCGATGTTTGAATCTTGCCGATCGATCTTAGTTCTTGCCGCATGCGAGCAGCGCTTCGCGCAGCCCTCACCTGATGATGGTAATCGGCGAAGAACAACAGCAGCGCGTCGCCGCCAAACTTTAGGAGGCTGCCATTTTCCTCGTACGCGACGGCGAGTAACCGGTCGAAGGTCGAATTGATGACGCTAACCAGTTCCTCGGCCCCCATTCGCCCCTGCTTGGCCAACTTCTCCGACAAGGCCGTGAAACCGGAGATGTCGGCGAAGATCATCGAGCCCTCGATCTGCTGGAACGAAGGCGAGTCGAGGTCCTGAGGCCAGGTGGCGAGCATCCGGGGAACGTAGGGAAGCAGTCCAACTGAATTCATCCGATCCCCCATAAGCTCAAAGGATATGAAGGCTACCTCATCAAAAGCTCTGATCGATCGGCCTTGGTGCAACCAACGGGCAACAACGACCCGGAGCGATGCGCCTGGGCGAAACCCCTCAAGACCGAGATTTCATTGATAGCAATGATTGTTCGAGGGCTTCCTTGGGTATGCACTAGAAGTCACTTTAAGGAGGTGCATGATGGGTTACACAGGTCCTAAATCTGCCGTGGATGGCGTTGTTGAGGATGCAAAAGGCAAGTTGAAAGAAGCCGCTGGGGCGGTAACAGGCGATGAGCGCATGAAGAGTGAAGGCGTCGCCCAGCAAGCTAAAGCTGGATCAGAGCGCGAGGTAGCCAAGCACGAGGCTGAGGCGGAGGCGTCAAGAGCAGAGGCAAGGATGCACGAAGCCGAGCAGAAGGCTAACCAGAAGTAACTTGCAGGAACCCTAGGGTTTCGAATTAACGCTGCCTAAGAGACTTCACCCAGGAGTGCAATCTGGGAAGGGTCATGAAGTTTACGACTCTTTCTTTTGGTAACCCAGCCAGGGCGGCGGCGGCAAGGCCAAAGGCGATATAGCCCAGTTGCGAGTGGTGATGCGAGTCCGTACCCAACGAGACTCGTACACCACATCGCGCGGCCACCTTCAGTGGTTCTACGCTTAGGTCTTGTCGGTCTGGAAAGCAGTCGATCTCGACAGCCTTGTCCAGCGATGCCGCGTGGTCGAATACCTCGGCCCAGTTCGCGGTTAATCCAAGACGGAAGTCATATATACGGCCCCGCGGATGTCCGAGGATGTGCACATGGGGATTGTCAAGGGCGGCGATGTAGCGGTCAGTTTGATCCTCGGTTTCGCGAAGGCGCGAATGGAAAGACCCAAGCACGAGGTCGAGTTCTTCAAGGAAGTCGCCCTGCATGTCGCCCGATCCGTCGGGCGACAGGTTCAGTTCGATCGAGCACAAGACCCGAACAGGTGGATCGCTCGCGTTGAATC
>JBHELT010000022.1:0-17715 GCA_046262935.1 Actinomycetota bacterium
GTATGGCGCACAATATGGGGCTCAGCGCGGAGGTCCCATCGGCGTCACTTTGATCCGCCGGGCCGCGGGTGGCGGTTGCTTATGAGGACCCGCGGGTGAATGCGCGGGTAGGCGTCACCCGCGCAGAAAAGTCTCCCACCCGCGCAAGTTTTCCGCCCTCCTCGTTCACAAAAACCCCCTAAATCCTGTTTGTAGTAGTGAGGATGAAAAAACGACCTAGAGAACGCCGCCGCGTCGGACCAACGTCGGACCACCCGACTTTTGAGCGTCGAGGACCCGCGTCACACCAACGTCACACTTGTACCTCCCCAAAAACTTTCAGAATTTTTGTTACAAATCGGCCCTTCGCGCCCCCTTTCTTAGTAGGAGGAAACGATTGAAGACAATAGCGTCGGACTCGCGTCGGAGAAGTATCGGACCAGAAACTTTGGCGATGAGTGTCCAAAAACGACCCGATTTTGTCCTTTCTTAAGTAGATGGAGAAACGATGAACGAAAGTAGGAGCACGACAGCTTCTAGACCACAAAAGCCGCGCCGCCTCAAAGGCCAGGCGGTAGATATGGTCGATGTTGCTTTCGCGCCCCAGATCCGGGCACAGGCCCAAGGCGGTTCCTGGAGCAATTCAGAACCGACCGCAGGCAAGAACGCCCAAGCACGGCCGCAGGTTCCGGAAGCCTCCGAAACCAGCCGTATCTCAGGCTCGAAAGAGTCCCTAGCACCGAAGAAGCAATCCTCATGCGGGCACCTCATTTGGGTAGGCGCGCTCGTGAAGAAGGTAATTGCGAACGACGGATGCGAGGGCAACGCGATTAAGAGCTATGGAGATGACGGTGTTGCTTTGGAGGTAGTTGGACACGATGGCCGAAGCGAGGGCGAATCTAGGCTTGATGGCAAGCTCACGGCGATCTTCGCCGGCGATGCCATAGGGCGAGTGCATCGGAAGCCACGGCGCAAGATTGGAGACAAAATCTCCTTTCTTAGCCGCGAGTGCATTGACCGCATGACGGTCGTGGCGCTTACGTGGCGCTTGAAGGAGGCGGTGATCTGCTAAAGACGCAGGTCAGAGCCTCAAAGCAGAAGCCTCCAAGAGCCGAAGGAGGGGGGAAGGTTATGCCTTTTTTAGTAAATCAAAACTTCTTCGATTTACTAAAAAGAATCCTCACCTTCCCCATACATCAACCCACCAAAGAACAACTGCTTAAGTTCGCGTCTTCATCTATGAAACGTATTACCGATTCTTCTTTGATCATTAACTTCTACAAAGAGAGGGGGTGCAGGGGGAGAACAAAGACCCCCGTCCTATGAACGCAAACATGGAACAAAAGGCTGTCTCTGTTGCCCGCAGTCTCGATGAGCGCGAACGGGAGATGTTGCGCGCGCTCTTTGATTACGAATTGTTGCTCACCTACCAGATCCGGGTGTTGTTCTTCTCATCGCCTCGTCGCGCTCAGGACGTGACCAAGAAGCTCTCGGACTTAGGGCTGATCGAGAAGGACCCACCGCACCAGGCCATCGGTATCGGCAAGCCTCAGCCGATGTGGGCGATCACCGAGGACGGGGTGCGAGTCTTGGCAGTCATTACGGCAAAGCCTCGCTCAGCGATCGACTGGATGCCCCGTTACAGCTATCACGACGAGAAGCGGCGCGGCCTTGATCATCTGCTTGGCGTCAATCGCTTCTTCGTCTCACTGGTTCAGGCTTCGCTTCTTCATCAAGGTCATGGACTTCAGAAGTGGGTGGCCGCAAAGCAAGTTGTGAGCAACAACAACTGGGTCACCCACGATGGCTTCGGCAGATATCAGCACTCGGTCGGCGCATGCGACTTCTACTTCGAATACGACCGAGCAACCGAATGGCACGACCAGCTCGTAAGAAAGCTACGCGGCTACATCTTGATGGCGATCAAGTGGACGGAGGAAGGTACCTCTCAGTCATTCCCGAACCTTTTGGTCCTGGTACCAACCGAGAAGCGAGAGAAGGCATTTGATCGAGCTATGAAAGCCGCGGTCGATTCGCTCGAGGTCGGGGAGGCAGCCGCGCTTGGTCTGCCGTTCTTCATCGCATCCGAGGATCTCCTTGCCGAACAAGGTGTGCTGGCAAAGGTGTGGCGAAGATTTGTTCCGCCTCCGCCCGACCGGCCGATGGCGCCGTATCTGTTGGCTGAGCGATTGTCTTTGGTTGAGCTCCCAGCCTTCAAGGCGGGCCCGTTTGACTTAGAGCAGTGTCTTGGCAAGAAGTGGAGCGACGCCGGGGCGTACTCAAGGCTCAAGCGTCGACGCACTCCCCCGACGTTCCCGGCTGGGGAACCTCCGAAACTCATGGGAGACGAGATTGCCTAGGGCCGCCGACGCAGGGGTCGATCCTGGGGATGTATTTCCCGCGCGGCCTTCGCAACATCCAATACCCGAAACGGGAGTGTCACAGGCGCGAGGTAGCCTCGCGGGCGCGGAGGTGGAATCGCTAAGAGCACTGGCAGGGGCTTTCGTTGAACTAGCGATCCAGATGCTCGGCGACGAGAAGAAATTAGAAGGACCAGAGGAGGCGATGGCCGCATGAACGCACTGATCTACTTGCGAGTGTCGACAAAAGAGCAGGCGTCGAAAGACGAAACGGCCGAGGGCTACTCCATCCCCGCACAGAGAGAAGCGTGCATTCGCTCCATTTCGGAGCGCGGCTGGAACGTTGTCGATGAATTTGTCGACGCGGGAGAGTCGGCGCGCTCCGCAGACCGGCCAAGCCTGAAAGCAATGCTCCAGCGAGTCGGCGAGGGCAACGTCGCCGCCGTCGTAGTTCATAAGATCGACCGGCTCGCACGAAACATCGAGGATCACGTCGCGATAAGGGCGGTTCTGAGAAAGCACGGATGTCAACTCGTCTCCGTCACCGAGAACATCGAAGAGACCGCCTCAGGCAAGTTGGTCGAAGGTATTCACGCCCTCATGGCTGAGTTCTATTCCTCCAACCTAGCTTCAGAGATCAAGAAGGGCATGAGCCAGAAAGCCAAGATCGGCGGCTGGCCCCAGCGCGCGCCCATCGGGTACTTGAACACCAGGCAAAGAGTCGAATCACGAGAGATAGCCAAGGTAGTGCCCGATTCCGAGCGCGCCTTTCTCGTAAAGGAGATGTTTCGCCTCTACGCAACCGGCGACTACTCGATATCGGAATTGCAGTCGGCGATGTCGGCGAAGGGACTTACATCGCCGGCTTCGGCAAGCGGCAAGCCTCCTGCTACGAGCAAGATCGCCAGGATGCTGGCGGACCCTTTCTATGTCGGAATCGTCGAGTGGAACGGAGTGAGGTACCCCGGCCAGCACAAGCCGCTCATCTCGGTCGCTCTCTTCGAGAACGTGGCCGAAGTCTTGCGCAGTCACAACAAGGCCGGAGTCAGGGAGCGGACCCACGACCACTACTTAAAGGGCCTGCTTTACTGCGCCGAATGCGGGCGGCGGCTCTCCCTGACGCTGGCGAAAGGGACCTATTTGTATTTCTATTGCCTTGGACAAAAGAACTCGCTTCGAAGGCAAACCAACTGCACTCAACCGTACGTCATGGCCTGCGATGCCGAGGGCCTCGTCGAGAAGCTCTACAAACGGGTGCAGTTGCCGACGGAATGGATGAGTCAACTTGAAGACGAGATGGAGGCAGAGGTTGTGGCGCGCCAATCCATTGCATCGGAACAACGAGTCGTTCTCACCAAGCGCCTCGCCGAGCTGGCCGAGGAGCGGGAGAAGCTGCTTCGGGCTTACTACTCCAACGCCATACCCATGGAGCTACTGAAGAAAGACCAGGAACGGATCTCGTCTCAAGAGGCCTCAGCGAAATCGGGGCTGGAAGTAACCGAGGCTGACCTTGAGGGATGGCAAGAAGTCTTGAGGCTAGCCATTCGCCTTGCAGGCAACTGCTATGACGCATACCTCAAAGCCCGACCCAAAGTCCGTCGTCGGTTCAATGAAGCCGTGCTGAAGGCCGTCTACATCAAGGACGGCAAAGTGAAGAAGGCGGAGTTCAACGACCCCTTCGACATTCTTTTCTCACGCCCGAGTTCGAATAAGGCACTATCGGTGGTGGGGGAAGGATTCGAACCTCCGTAGCTTGCGCAGACGGTTTACAGCCGCCTCCATTTGGCCGCTTTGGTACCCCACCTTTGTGGCCCTTGACCACCTCAGCGGCCTTGGAGCCTCGCTAGGATAAGGCCCATGCATCGTGGCTTCAATCGCTCGATGCCATTATCTTCTGAATGGAGGTCCTTTATGGCACAGTTTTCATTCGATGTTGTGAGCGAGGTCGACAAGGCCGAACTCACCAACGCGCTAGACCAGACTCGCAAAGAGATCATTCAGCGGTTCGATTTCAAGAACACCGGCACCGAGATCAAGCACGAGGGCGAAAGCATCGAGATACGTTCGAATTCCGAGGGCCGGGTGCAGGCTGCCCTTGATGTCCTCAAAGAGAAGATGGTGAGGCGCGATGTGTCGTTGAAGGCGCTGGACCCAGGCAAGATCGAGCCGGCCGGCGGAAGCAATTACAAACAGTCGATCAAGATCGTGCAGGGGATAAGTGACGAGAAGGCCAAGTCGATCAACAAGTTCATCAAGGGTCTTGGGACCAAGGCCCAAAGCCAGATCCAAGGCGAACAGTTAAGGGTGATGTCGAAAGCGAAGGACGACCTGCAACAGGTCATCCAAGCACTAAGAGACGAGGACTTCGGCATACCACTTCAATTCACGAACTACCGCTGAGCCCTAGGACGCGAAGTCGAGCCCTACCCTTACCGGCCCTGTGAGGGATATCGATGTGGGACAGCCAGGACCCCGGATGCCGATGATCCACGAAAGGGTTGCTTCGAAGTCACCCTGTTCTTCAACTTCGACGATCCTGGTCAAACCCGTATGTATGTCTTCGGACCCCTTATAGGTGCGCCGCGGATCTCCTTCTGACAGGTCAACTCCCGATGCGCCGTGGAACACGATCCTGAAGAATCGATCACCGTCAACCGACATTGGCTGATCGCTTGGATCCTTCGTGAATGGCCGTTGCACCTGCGACACCTCGAACGCCGGCGTGCCGGCAGAGCCCGACATCGAAGGTTCGAACGCGAAGGTGACTCGGTCGAAACTTCCGTGAGCCGCGGTCTTAACCGATGTCAACTGCATACGCGCGCCGCTTTGACCTCCGGAGATCCCCGGGCATCCACTTGGCGGCGAGACGCTGGCCTGTGTGGGAGAAGGTCCGCTCACAGAAACTGAAGGGCTGGGACTCTTGCGGATGATTACTGGGGCCTTGGCTTGGCAGGAAGCGCCGGCGACGCACAAACATATGAACAAACAAAGGGCAAGTCTGGTTCGTATCGTGATCATCTAGGAATCATACGATGCGCCGCATCGGTCAGTAGATATTGTGGCTGAGTTGCTCCACAACGAAGTGAGCTCCGCCATCGCCTTCTTCATTGTGCAAAGAGCCAACCACCCACATCCTGTGATGGTAAAAGGCGTTGCCCTTGACCGTAAGCGAGGTTCTTGTCGGATCACCGGGGCGGATGCAGTCGCGTCCGACAAGCGTAAGTTCGTTATAGACCCTGTAGATGGTTGTTAGGCCCCAGTCGTAAACCTCCAAACACATCCGCGTATGGGGGCCATAGGGTGCGAAGAAAGCCCCAGCGACGGTCGCGGTGGCCGTGAAGGTTTGGTCTTTGGTGCTGGCGACCTCGATGTAGGAGGAACTTCTTTGCACGTTCACTCCCCAGGTGTTGGGAGTCACGCCAAAGATGAGGCCATCGCCGTAGAGGAATTCCCATCCGCCAACTATGAGGTTTCCATAGTGGGCCTGGCAGGCGAACACCAATTCGCTCGCACAAACCGGCCCGAAGGCGCCGTTGACTCCGGTCTTGGCTTTGTTGTTGTCTTGATAACACTTGTACGTGTAATAGCCCCCCGAGACCTGCGGGAGGTTGTCCTTTTGAAGGGTGCAACTCTCTCCACGCCCATAGGCAGGGGTTTTGTTGATCGGCTTCTTGCTGTCATCTGCCCTTGCCGTCAGTGCCGAAAACATCGAAAGGACGATGGCAAGTACCACAAGGGATCTGCGTGAGCGGTTCATGCCCTTGAAAGTTCGACGCTCCGGACGAAACTCCTGCTTGCTCTGCCGATTCAGTCCCAGATGTCTCAGATTACCGTTTCCACGATCGAAGCCCCGACGCTTTCGACGTTTCCAGAGCGGTCAACCGACCATGCCCTCACCGTATAGGTGCCAGGGGTAACCGGGTTGTCGGCAGACCATTGACAGGACGTAGCCGACCCATTGCACATCAGACTCGCGGTACTCGTAGCAGCAAGTCCTTGCGCCGATACGAAGGTCACGTTTACGACCATTGTTCCCGACCGATCGTCGGTCACCACCCCGGTTACCGGAGAGACGAACCAACCGACGAAAGCCTGGCTGCCGCTCGGTGTCGTGATGGTCGTGCTTGGAGCCAGGCTGTCTTCGCCAAGCAAGGTCATGATCCCTAACTTGTCGTTCGAGACGGCGATCTTGCTAGTGACCGGATCGACCTTCAAGGCGAACGCACTCGACCCGATCTTCAAACTTGTCAGAGAACCTCCGGTTGAACCATCGAAGACGTCGATGTAGCCCTCGCTGTAGCTAGAACTGTAGACCTCGTTCGTGTTCGAATTGACTGCCACGAAATATGGGGTACCGTGCACGTTAACCGTTCGTATCACGGAGTTAGTTGAAATCCTTATGACCGAAGTAGTAGAGGAACCTGCATTTGCGACGTACGCGAGCCCGGTATTCTCGTTGATGGCGATCCCGGTCGGTTGAGAACCAACGATTATGGGGTTACCTATCCTGGTATCCGTCACACTATCGATCACAACAACGACGTTGCGTTGTTGCGCTGTTACGAAAACGTGTCCGGTGTTCGGGTCGACGGCAACACCGGCAGCACCAAGCTCGGTTGGGATGGTAACGAATGATCCCGTTGCTGGGTCGATGGAATAGATAGTGTTATTGGCTTGTCCGGAGACGTAGATCCTTGCATTGCGCGGGTTGTAGGCGATCCCGTTAGGTCCAGCGGAGGGCAAGGTTACCGACCTGATCACGGCCCATGCGTTCGCATCGATCACCATGACGGTGTTGCTCCAATAGTTGGTCACGTAAAGCGTATTGGTCGATTCGTTAACAGCAACGTTCAATGGTCCATTGCCCACGGCTAAAGTTCGGGTCATCACGCCAAGGGATTCGTCGACCTCATAAAGCGTGTTGGTATCCCATCCAACTGTGTAGAACTTCCCCGTGACCGTATTAACCGCAACGCCTCTCATCGAGCCGGTGCTCGTTCCCAATAGGTTGACAACCGCGAGTGAGTCTTGGTCGAACACAACCACCATGCCCCCAGTGCTAGCGAAGCCCCTGGCCCCGTCTGCGGACAATGAGAGGTCGGTCACAGTCCCAGCCTGAGGCAGAACGGCGAACGTTGATCCATCGCTCGTATCGACAGAGGTTACGAATCGCGATTCGGCGAATCCTACGAGCAGGTGATTCCTGGAAGCATCCAACGCCAATCTTGTGGCATTCAAGCCTAGAGAGAATCTCCTCGTGTTTAACGGGTATGAGAACCCGGCAACAACCGGCTGGCCGCCCGTGGCAGCATCGCCAGCGATGTAGAGATCACCTGAGGTCTGGTCGGCTGTCAGGGCTCTAATATTGCGGATCTGCGGGTCGAACAACCTGGTCGCGCTGGCCGCACTCTCGTCGACCACCCAGATATTCGATTGAGCTTCGATGTAGACCACCTTGCGCAGCATGTCTACGGTTATGGCGCGGTAAGCGGGGGCGTTGGCGAAACCGAGGACTAAGAGCGTTAGTTCGTCTATCGCGTAAACACCTTCACCCATCACTGATACGAACAGACGGTTGCTAGTTGTGTCTGAAACCATCCCACCTATCGATCCAACGTGAGGCGCTGTGAAGGTAATCGTTGCCAAAGGGATGAAAGATTCGGCGCTGAACGACAGCAACCTGTGCTCGAACGATGGACTCTCGGTTATCACGAAGACCAGCCCGGAATCAACGTCGATGGCCAAACGGATGATCACGTTGTCCATCGTGTAACTGCTGACCTTATCCCCGGTTACAGAGTCATAACTAGCGAGCACGTTGTTGGATGCCGCAACAACACGACCATTGGCGTCATCGAAAACGCTCATCGAATAATTCTGGGCACGGGACTGGTTTAGGAAGACCTTCCCAGCGAAGTATGGAGTTATCACCCGCGCCTCAGCGGCTGATGAAGAAAGTAGTACGACAGCTGTTAACGCAGCGAGGATGGGGAGCCGTCTCATAGCATGGTACTTCGCCGTCAGATAGCGAGAATCCTGCAAGAAACGGAAAAATGGGAAGATTTTCATCTTCCCCACCAACGGAGGCCATCTTGACCAATGACCGATGCATCTTCTGCCAGATAGTCGAGGGGCAAGCACCCGCGACCCGCGTTTATGAAGACGACACCACCCTGGCGCTGATGGACATATTCCCAGTCGCTAAAGGACACTGCCTGGTGATTCCCAAACAACACCATTCAGACCTTCTCAGCGCCCCGGTAAGCGTCGTGACCGCGGTTATTACCACCGCGCATCACATAGCCCCAGCCCTAGTTAAAACCGTGGAAGCCGACGGGCTCAACCTTCTTCAATCGAACGGAAGAGCAGCGTGGCAAACCGTTGACCATTTCCACATCCACCTGATCCCCCGCTGGCATTCAGATGGGCTTCGGCCCCCAGGCACGCCGGCGCCTGCCGACAGGGATGAACTGCAGACGATCGCAGAACAGATCGCCCGTGAACTGTAGGCCCTAACCCGAGGCAACCTGATCGGTTGGGTAACCGAGCAGAGGCATCGCGGTTAAAGACGACAGTCTGAGGTCCTTCGCATAGACCGCCGCTCGTACCGCAGCCAATCGCGCTCGTTCGGACCGTTTCTCGCTAGCACTCCCCAAACCATCGAGGGTGGCAGCCGAAGCTATCGCATCGCGGGCTATGCCCAGCGATCCAAGAGCAGGTTCGAACAAAGAGAGCACCGAATCCGATGGCGAAGGCCTACTGTCGGGATCGATCAGTTGATCTAACCGTCGCGAGAAGTGAAGATCACGTTGCACGACTGATAGTCGTTGTATGAGTGCATCAACGAGAGCCTGCGCCTTCTGCTCAGCTTGCAACAACCAAGCGTCGAGGAAGGGCTTTGGATCGACCGCTGGCGTACGCGTCGCGCCAAATCCGGTGGGAAGTGTGTCTACACCGCTGAGTGTGATCCTTCCTTTAGCATCCTTCGTCGGTGGATGCACTTCGAAATGCAGATGTGGGGGCCCACCTGCAGCATCCCCCGTGCTTCCAACAGAACCCAGCAAAGTACCGGAATCGACCCTCATACCAATACCAACTCCCGGTGCGAAATTCAAAAGATGCGCGTAGTAAAGACCGGTTCCATCGTCGGCCGCGACCCAAATCGCGAGTCCTCCCACAGAGGAATCTGCCATTCCGGCGACAACGCCGGGGCCTGAAGCAACGATCGGAGTTCCGAAGTCGGCGAATATGTCGGTGCCCTCATGCAGATGCGGCACCGGAACGTACCGAGGGAATCCGAAGTCGTCACTGAAGAAAGCTTGACCGGCAACAGGGAACGGGGCGCTCGCCAAAACGGCCGCTTGATCTAAGGGGAGTCCGTTATCAACCAGCGGGGCGAGGATGTTGAGCAGTTTGGTAGTGGATTGCGAGGGCGACCTTAAGAAATTCGGGATCTGCAACGGAAAGCCTGGTGGGCCGCTGACCGCTGGACCGGGACTTGCAGGCACCGCTGGCGGCGCTTGGGGGCCGGGCCCTGGCTGGCCTGGGGCCGGTTGGCCCGACGGATCGCCACCTTGCGTTTGTCGCGGCGTAGGACTCACAGAGGGGCTGGGCGAGGGTGATGGACTTGGAGAAGGCGAATCGGTACAGACCGGTGGACAAACGGGCAAGTCCGCTCCGCGCGAGATACCCGAGCCCGCGACCAACATCGACGCCAAGAGCGCAGTGAACACGCTGTAGCCAAGCTTAGACCTCAAAAGCACCCCTTCGATCTACTTCGTCGCGGAACCGAGTTGCGAAACACCTATGGTCACCTCCGGAGTATCGGCAACTGTGACGGCCTTCAACACATCACGCTCATCGAGAACACCGTATCGTACCGTTGAGACGCGACACGCGTCTTGGCCCTCCCCCTATAGCTTGCTCAGGTAAACATGAACGGACTCATACTCTCGGCCGGAAAGGGCACACGTATCCGCCCCCTTTCCGACGAAGTTCCCAAATCGCTCATACCCACCCTTGATGTGACGAATCTCGCGCGGGCAGCATCGTCGATGGCCGCTGCGGGCGTTACAAAGTTGTTCGTGAACGTGCACGCTCACACAGATGCCATAAAGGCAGAAACGCAACGCTTGTCAGCTGTTGGCATCGATATCGAGCATTCGATGGAACCTAAAGAGCCGCTGGGAACGGCTGGGGCGATAAGGCATCTGTCAGAGCGGTTGGACGGTCCGATCCTGCTGTTCAACGGAGACGTGATCTGCGATCCGGCCCTTGAAGAACTGATCGAAGTTCATTCAAGATCCGGAGCGCGGATAACTTTGCTACTGGCCCCAGACGACTCAAGGACCGACGTCTTCGTTGAAGAAGGGTGGGTAACCAGTTTCTCGCAAGGGCAAGAGCGAACCGGTGCCGGTTGGCTCTACAGCGGTATCTGTATTTTGGAACCTGAGGCAGTCGAGCTCATACCCGAAGGAACCTCGAGCCTGTTCGATGCGGTGTTTCGAAAGACCATTGAGCTCGAGGCCGGGGTCGCTACGGTGCAGCTGAATGGCTATTGGCGCGACGTGGGAACGGTAGAGGCTCACATGAGGGCGAACCTCGACTGCCTTGCCGGAGCATTCGACGACACATCAACGAGAACTAGACTCGGCACCCAACCATCGCGCAATGATGCGACTGCCTACATCGGCCAAGACGCGATCTCCCACGATGTGGAACTGCGTCATGCCGTCATAGGCCGGGGCGCACAGGTAGCCGCCGGGAGCAGACTCGAAAGATGCGTTGTTTGGCCGGGAACCATATTGAAGCGGGGAAACTACAAGGACATGGTCATAACGCAGAAGCACAAAGTCAAAGTCTGAATCCGTCTAGCCTCTAAAAGAGCGTAGACAATTTCGCAACGTGACCGAGCAAGTCGGGAAGGATCCCTACGACTATCACCACCAACGCAGTGACTGTAAGAGCGGTGGAAAGAAGGATCGGAACCTTAACGGCGCTGGCCTGTTGGTCGCTAGCGGGGTCCATGAACATCCTCTTCACTATGGCAGCGTAGTAATAGAGCGCTATCACGGTATTGATGGCCATCGCAGCGGCGAGCCAGATGGTGCCGCTTCTTATGACGGCTAAGAACACGAAAAGCTTCGCGGCCCAACCAGCCAAGGGTGGCACACCTGCCAAAGAGAAAAGGAAGACGGTCATCGCAACGGTCAAAGCAGGAGCCCTAGAGAACGATCCTTTGTAATCGTCGATCAGATACCCGCCGCCGCGTCTTCCGAACGCGATGGCACCAGCGAATGCTCCTGTTTCCATGAACGCGTAGATCAACAGATACAAGATCGAAGCGGTGAAGGCCTGTCTGTTCAATCCACCATTGGTGGCGCTTACGACACCAAGAGGCAGGAGTATGTAACCTGCCTGGCCTATAGAAGAGTAAGCGAGCATCCTTATGAGGTTCTTCTGCTGCATGGCGACCAGGTTCCCGAACGTCATCGTGAGCACCGCCAATATCGCTATGAAAGGTCGCCATATGTCTGCCAGGTCCTTGAACGCGATGAACATGATCTGAAGGAGTCCTACGAATCCGGCAGTCTTCGATGCGACCGAGAGGAACGCTGCAACCGGAACCGGAGACCCTTCGTATGTGTCAGGAACCCACCATTGAAACGGAAAAGCCGAAACCTTGAACCCGAATCCCACGATGATGAAGAAGACACTGAGCACCGCCATCGCATCGTAGGAGGCATGAGACGAGAGGAACGTGGCGATCCCGACCAGCGATGTGGTTCCCGTCATGCCGTAAACCAACGACATGCCGTAAAGCATGATGGTCGTTGACAACACCCCGAAGAGGAAGAACTTGAGCGCGGCTTCGTTGGAGCGAAGATCCTTCTTCCTTAGGCCGGCCAAGATGAATGCGGGGACCGATATCAATTCCAATGCGACGAATATGGGGATGAGGTCTCTGCTGGAGGCGATGGTGAGCATCCCGAGCAACGACGACAACATCATCGTGTAGTACTCGCCCTGGTGGATGTCGTCATCCATAAGATAGTCGTGAGAGATCGCGAAGACGATCAATGCGGCAACGCAGAACACAGCTTTGAATAGCAAAGCGAAGTGATCCACGACGAACATCCCGCCAAGCGTGGTCCTGGGGACCCCTGTCTTCCAAAGGGCCAGCAGCGCTACCAGCGTCGCCACGACGCCAGCGAACGCGGCCGGCATGGCCAGCCACTTTTTCGCCTTCGGCAAGAACAGATCCAGCGTCAACACAGCGCAAAGCGCGGCCGTTAGAACGAGTTCGGGGGCTAACGCTAGAAAGTCAACCTTCAAATCAGTCTCCTAATGAAGGAACAACCGGGTGAGTGCGATCACCGAATGATTGGTCACATCGAACATCAATCGCGGATAAACACCCAGAACGAGGATCAGGATCAGCAGCGGCGTCCAGGCCATGAGCTCGAGTGGCTGAACATCGGAGAAGGCCTTGTCTTGCCATTTCGCCGGAACTTTTCCGAGGTTGACCCTTTGAAGCATCCACAAGAAGTAGCCAGCGGTGAGGACGGTGCCGATACCGCCGATCACCATGAATGTCCTGAAAGTCCCGGGATTCAGGCCCCGGAGCGGGCTGTACGATGACAACAGAGCCATCACCTCACCCCAGAAGCCGGCGAGGCCAGGCAGGCCGAGCGATGCGATCGCTGCGTAAGCTAAGAGGCCTCCGAGGATCGGGATCTTGAGGGACATCCCACCAAGTTCAGGTATGTCACGAGTGTGATACCGCTCGTGGATAGAACCTGCGATGAAGAAGAGCATCCCGGTGATGACCCCATGAGAAACCATGCCGTAGATGGCAGCGTTGAAACCAACGTCGGTCATGGTCGCGATCGCCAGCATGACGAAGCCCATGTGACCAACCGAACTGAAAGCGATCATCCGCTTTAGATCTGTTTGAGCCAAGCAGTTGAGCGCTCCGTAGACGATGGCGATCGCGGCAAGGGCGCCGATGAGTGGAGCGAAAGTACGAGCCGCATGCGGAAGTATGGGGATCGAGATCCGTAAGAACCCGTATGTCCCCATCTTCAACAAGATGGCCGCCAGCAATACGCTGCCTACGGTTGGCGCCTCGGTGTGAGCGTCTGGAAGCCAAGTATGGAACGGCCACATGGGGACCTTGATCGCAAAACCAAGGAACAATCCCCCGAAGATCAAGTTCGCTACACCCGGGGCGATCCCCGCAAGAACGCCGCCATTTTGTAAGCGCAAGATGTCGAAGGTGTGCGGTGCCGACTGGAAATAAAGAGCCAAGAAACCCAGCAGCATGAAAACGCTTCCAAATAGCGTATACAGGAAGAACTTTATCGCCGCGTATTCACGACGGGGCCCTCCCCAGATCCCGATCATGAAATACATGGGGACCAACACGAGCTCCCAGAAGATGAAGAAAAGCACGAGGTCCAGTGCGATGAAGGTGCCGGTCATTCCCGTTTCTAGCAGAAGGCAAAGCGCCAAGAACATCTTCGGGTTACCGGGCTCAGGGATATGCCAGAGCGAATAGATCATGCACAGGAATGTGACCAGTAGGCTCAAGATGAACATCGGCAGGGATATCCCGTCGAGACCAACGTGATACCTGGCCCCAATTGACGGTATCCATGAAACGTCAGTGTGGAATTGGATGCCAGCTTGCCCGTAATGGTACTGACCGAGCACCATCAAGCCGACCAGTAAGGCCGCGCCAGAGAAAGCCAAAGACCAGAACTTGATGGCTCCCGTCCTTGCCTTTGGCGTTAGAGCAAGAACGATCGCGCCGACGGCAGGAAGGAACACCGCCACGGTCGGTCCCCATTGGTTAATCCACATGATCTCCTCCAGTTACCTTTGTGTTTAGTCCACTCATCCGCGCAACCACAAGAAAACCCCAACCGAAGCTGCGATCCCAATGAACAGCGCTGCCGCGTAAAGTTGGATGTTGCCTGATTGCCACATTCTGACTTTGCTGCCGAACCTGCTGGTGGCCCATCCGGCGCCATTGACGGCACCATCGATGACCGTTTGGTCCACGTTCTTGTAGGTCATCTTACCGAGCCCAACCATCGCCGCTCCGGCGGAGTTGACGATGCCATCGAGCACACGCTGGTTGGTCCAATAGGCGAACTTGGAGAGTTGATCGCGGATGGGCCGTACGATCGTGCCCATGTAGAAGTCGTCAAGGTAGTACTTGTTCTCGAGCATCTTGTAGAACCATCCGAAGGACCCTGCCTTAACATCGATCTTCGTCTTGCCGAGTCGGAAGATCGCCCAACCGGTTGCGAATCCCGCCAATGCGATGATTGTGGACAAGATCGCGATGCCAACGTTGAACTTGGCTGCCTCTTCGCCGAAGTGAACCCATCTTCCAAACTGGTTCGCGCCTCCGGGTAGGCCAACCCAACCTCCAACGATCGCCAAGATGGCAAGCAGCACCAACGGCACAGTCATGGCTGGAGGCGACTCATGCGGGTGCACGTGCGACTCGTCGTACTTGGGCTTGCCGAAGAATGTGAGAGCAAGCATCCTTGCCACGTAGCAAGCGGTTAGGAAAGCCGTCACAAGCATGACCAAGAATACGAACCAGCCAACGGAACTGCCGTGCTTGCCCAACTCGAAGGCCCCGAGCAAGATCTCGTCTTTAGACCAGAAACCCGCAAGAGGGGGCAAACCGGCCAGCGCGATGCCACCGATCATGTAGGTGCGATACGTGATTGGCATCTTGGTCCTTAGGCCCCCCATGTCGCTCATGTTGTTCGAATGGACCGCGTGGATCACCGAGCCGGCACCCAAGAACAACAGAGCTTTGAACCATGCGTGGGTCCAGATATGGAACACGCCCCCCGTGTAGGCCCCAACACCAAGGGCCGCCACCATGTAGGCGAGTTGCGAGATGGTGGAATAAGCCAGTACTCGTTTTATGTCATCTTGGACCAGTGCCAGCAGAGCGGCGATAAGCATGGTGATCGCGCCGATGATCGCCACCTCGTTGAGTGCGAAAGGCGAAGCGTGAAAAACGCCGTACATCCGAGCGACAAGGTAAACGCCCGCGACAACCATGGTCGCGGCGTGGATCAGTGCACTGACCGGCGTTGGGCCAGCCATGGCATCGGGGAGCCATACATGCAGCGGCACCTGGGCGGACTTTCCTATTGCACCGCAGAAGAGCAGAACCGCGGCGACCGTCAGGGTTGGCTTGGCGATCCCGCCGTGTTCGACTATGCGCGTGATCGCCTGGATGTTGAAGGTCTTCGCGGCGAAGAACAGTACGAAGATGCCGAACATGAAGCCAACATCACCGATGCGAGTGGTGATGAAGGCCTTGATAGCGGCGTTCGAGTTGGGACGTTCTTCCCAGTAATGCCCGATCAAGAAGTAGGAACAAACACCAACACCTTCCCAGCCAACCAGCATCTGCAGAAGATTGTTGGCCAGCACCAGGTTCAACATCGAGCCGGTGAAGAGCGAAAGCGCAGCGAAATAGAATGTGTAGCGCACCTCGCCCTTCATGTAGGCCGTTGAGTAGATGTGGACCATTAGCGACACGAAGCAAACGACCAGGAGCATGACGGCGGTGAGGCCGTCAACATGTACTCCCAGTTGCAAGGTCTTGCCCTTGCCGAAGGTCAACCAGGTGATGCTTCGTTCGAAACCCGCATACTTCGGCGAAGCTGCGATGTTGGCGATGGTTTGAAAGAACACAGGTATCGATACGATCAGGGAACCCGCGATCGCGGCGATGCCTATCTCGGCCCCTTTGCCGGCGAGCCGTTTACCGAAGAAAAGGATCAAAAAGAAAGACGCGTAAGGGAACGCTGCGATCAGCCATGCGTGATTCAGCATCAGGCGGTCACCATTTCATCAGGCTCACTTCGTCGATCGAAACCGTTGTGCGGTTGCGATAAACCAAGATGACTATTGCCAACCCGACCCCGAGTTCGGCCGCAGCAATGGTGATGACGAATAGTGCGAAGATCTGGCCCACCAACAGGGGGCCCCTGAACAACGCATTGAAAGCCACCAGGTTCAGATTGACCGCGTTCATCATCACCTCGATAGACATCAAAACGATGACAGCGTTTCGCCGGGCCAGAACGCCATATATGCCAACCGAGAACAAGAAGGCCGAAAGAAGCAGCACGTATTGGATGGGCATCAGTCGTCTCTCTTCGCCAAGATGACCGCGCCCACCAAGGCCGCCAGCAATAACACGGAGACAACTTCGAAGGGCAATACGTAGCGCGTGAAGATCTGATTACCGAGCGCCTCGGTTTTCAATGTGCTCTGGAAAGTGATGTTGCGCCCGGCGAACGCCTTCCAAGTAACGGTAGATATCAAGATGAAGATCGCCGCTGCAACGACCGCCGACGAGCCACGTTGTTGATTGTCGAGTGCCGTTCGGCCGATGGGGGCTCGCGTGAGCATGAGACCGAATAGCAGTAGAACAACCACCGCTCCCACGTAGATCAAGATCTGCACCCATGCCACGAACTCCGCGAGCATCAAGAGGAACACCACGGCCGCGCCGGCCAAGGTGAGAACCAGGTACAAAGCACCGTGGACCAGGTTCTTGGTGGTTACCAAACGGACGGCCCCCACCGCCATGACGGCGGCGACGATCGCAAACGCTAACTGCTGCAAATCTCGCTCACTCTCCTATTCGCCGGCCTATTTCGCCGGACCGGCGGTGCCCTTACGGGCTCGCATCTCGGCTGCTTTGGCTCTTGCCTCGGCTACCCTCGGATCGGACCCTTTCGCAAGCTCCTCTTCGAGAACACGCTTTCGAACCTCGGCCGCCTCGTCTGCAGAAACTCCAGCCGAGGGGGCGGCGGCTGATTCTTCCACGGCTTCCGTCGACGCACTCGGCGCCCCTTCGGCCTGTGCACTCGGTTCTACCTCGACCGGAGCACTCTGGACCTGCGCCGCAGGAGCGGGGGCGGGCTCAGCCGGCGCGGCTGCACTGATGTCCGGTCCTGATCGAGCCCGCATCGCTGCAGCCTTGGCGCGTGCCTCGGCCACTCGGGGATCGGAGCCTTTCGAAGTTTCTTCGGCCAGAACTGCTTGATAGACGGCTTCTGGGTCTACGCCCTGCGCCGAGGTTGTTGGTGCAGTGGAAGCTGGGGGGGCGGAGGCCGTTGCAGCCGCTGGCGCTGATGCGGCCGCGGGTGCCGTTGCAGCCGCTGGCGCTGCCGGGGCTGCAGATGCGGCTGCGGGTGATGCCGGGGCTAACGCCGACTTCAACTCCGGCCCTCGCGCGCCGTCATCGAGTGGTAGCGGTGGCAGAACGCCGTACATCCAATCGCTGAGCCGTTCCTTCTCGTGAGTCAGGTTGGTGATGTCATGC